>CANRHM010000011.1 GCA_947630415.1 uncultured Bacilli bacterium
CTACTCTTAATATTCCTACTTTAGTTTCTTTAACTTTTATTTCTGTTTTAATTAATTCTTGTTTCATATTTTCCCCCTTAATTACTAAAATAATTTTATCATAAATTATTGAATATTAAAACTCGAACTTATTAAATATTTTAAAAAGTCCGAGTTTCCTATCAACCTGGTGCCGAAAGACAGAATTGAACTGTCCGCTGATCCTTACCAAGGATCTGTTTTACCACTAAACTATATCGGCAAAAAAGAACGAACGATTTCGTTACTTCTTTATTCTAACATACTTTTCTTTTTCTTGAAAGTCTTTTTCTTATTTTTATTCATGGCTTTTTCTTTGGTAGCATCGTTGTAGATGGTCTTACTGATGACTTTGCTATTTTTCTTATGAAATTCATGATCTAAATAATCGAGATAAGTACCCGGTGTAATAAGTCCTACCATCTTCAATAGATCGGTTCCACTTTTTCCAACAATACGGTCGGCAAAAGCAGTACAATTGGTTCCTAACACAAAATAGGTTTTAAAAGGTCCTTCATGAAACTTATAAAACTTAGTTTTCTTCTTTGTTTCAAGATATAAAACACTGGCATAGTCTTCGTATTCATCTACTTTTTTGATGATTTTTTTAGATAAATCTCTTTGCGCAATGGAATACCAAGTATAAGCATTTTCTTTCACTTTATCGAGTTCCTTACGAATCCTTTTTTTCTCATCTTCCGTTAGTCTTAAACCAAAGCCAATAAGGGTCTTTTCACTTTGTTTGATGACAAACGGAATGTAACTTTTTCGATCTGATTCAAATAAGACTCCATCCCCTATACTATCAAAAAGTCGAAGAGAAGTATTATCGTAATTGCCATACGAAATAATCTTTCCATCGAAATAGAAATCCATGTGGCCAAACTGATTAAAACCTATAGGAGACAAATGGATAAAAATCTCTAAATCACATTTTTCTTCTTCTTTTTCTTGTGCATAGTCTGATTCATTGATTTCTTTTAAATCATTGAAATAATGGTTTACGTCGTTTAACATTTTCCGCGGCATAAAGGCTTCTAGAAATACCGGAAGGGTAATACGAAAACTTCTTTTGATTTTCTTTTTATATCGATTTGGTAAAATTTCTTTTAATAATTCACGGTACTCACTTAAACCTAATAAAATGCCATAGAAACCCATGATAGATAAAAGCGTTGGCAGATGACCTAGAGGAGAAAATAAGAAACTAACTCCCGCAATGAGATAAAAAATACTTAAAAACAAATCCATCCATTTCGTACTTAAATGATTTGCTCTCGAGATTAAATAATCGACTCCTTTAATTAAAAAATTAAAAAGCAAGTAAAAAGCAAACAAAAGCGGTAAAATGGATAAAGGAATGCCAGGGAACAAAACCATGATGATACCAAATAATAAGTTTCCACAAGCAAGGATGAGATCTTGTTTCTTAAATTTCTTTTTGTCTTTAAATAAGACACTTAATAATTGAGATATTCCTAGTAGAAGAAAAATATAGACCATAAAGGTTATGACTTTTTCATATAGATTTTGATTTCCTATCATAATACTGGCACTTAAAATAATAATCAACGTACCAGATAATATATAATTGGTCCAATTTAAGTATTTAATACCTTTCATTTGCTTCACTTCCATTACAACTTCATTCATTCTTTTTAGGTATATTGATTCCTAAATACCTAGGGAGTTCATTTAAATCAAAAACAATATCCATCGAAATAATCTTATCGGCCGTGGTAACGATCCAACTTTCAATATATTTAGGAAACTTTCGGTTTAGAGGGAACATATGATGCGTAATAGCATCTTCAACATAAGGATCCATTAAATCCGGAAAATGCGTATAGGCATTCTTAGAGGCTTCATAAGCATGGGTAAATCCATGTTTTCGAAAAAAGCGTTTATCAAGTCTACTCTCTCTCCAGGGAGTGGAATAAAAATCGTGTAAAAGTCCTGCAATAGCCACATCTTGGATAGATAATTCTGGAAAATAGGGCTTTAATTTTTTGGCAATGTGATAACCACAAAGAGATACTTGTAAACAGTGATCATAGACAGATCCATTATGGTGCTTGATTTCTTTTCGTTTTAAAAACTCCGGATGCAGTAAAATAGGTTTTACCATTAAGTAATATTCTTTTAAGTCTTCTTTATTAGAAGTCTTTTTTGAAGATTTCTTTTTTAACATAGATCATCACAAGTTATAATATTTTGCATTTGTCCTAAAAGATGCTTTTTAAATTCTTCTAATTTAGAATCCTCTAAATCTTCACTGGGATAAGTTAAAACCTCTTTTATGGTTCCTTTTTCAACAAAGATAAGTAATGGTAAATCTTCTTCCTCTACATAATCTTTTAAAAAGTCTTCTACTTCCGTTGCAGCATAGTAATCGATGATTTCCATTCCTACTTCGTTTGCAGTGTCAAGCAAAATAGGAACTAATTTTCTTGAACGATGATCTGTAGGATTCCCTATATATAAAAGTCCTGTTCCTTCTTTAAGAAGAGATGACACTTCATCTTTATTCATATTCGAAATTAAAGCATCGTTTTCAATCGTTAAAGATTCAAACTCTACTCCACTCGTATCTTTTTGACCATTATATTTTTCATAAATTTCCTTAAATGTTTCTTCTTTTAACGGTGGTTTTGTAAAATAGTAAACACCGTAAAAGATACCAATTAAAAGAAGAAGTCCTACGACTATTAAGAGGATTTTTTTAACTTTTTCTTGTTTCATGTTCTGTTTCCTTTCTAGTTTTATTTTAACGATTTATACTTCTACTGTCAAATAAAGAAAGTCTCTTTTTCTAGGAAAATTCTTCTAGATTTTTTACAAAGTAAAACTCGAACTATAAAGGTTCGAGCCTTTTTCAGTCTGGTGTCCACGACGAGAGTCGAACTCGTGACCTTTGCCTTCGGAGGGCAACACTCTATCCAACTGAGCTACGTGAACAAAGGATTTCTCCTTCATTATAGCATTAATTGAACAGTTTGTTAATTTATTTTTTTGCTTGCTTTTCGGTATGTTCAATCTTTTTCCACTCCACCTCTTTACCAAAGAGTGCTTTGATAGCACAAGGGATATAACTTAAAAGATAAAATGGATTTAATAAAACGGCTTGATAAAGTGTTTTCTTCTTTATATTTAATTTTCCTCTTTCACTTTGTACCATGTAAAGGGTAATCAAAGCCAAAATAATATAGAGTAAAAGCAAAAAGATAAAGAAATATTTTACAAATTTTAAGTCAACAGGAATGGCTAATAGAAAAGATAATAACAATAGAAGGGAACCTACTACCAAAAAGATGTAAGGCTTTACTCCTAACCAATAAGAGATTACGGAGCCATGATTCTTTCCTTTTTTAAACATTTTTTTACGAAGCGAAGCAAGGTACTTTTTTCTAGAATCAAAGAAGCCTCTAATCCAACGTATTCTTTGAGGAATGGTTGTTTTAAATTTTGTTGGTTGTTCATCGTAAAAGATAGCTTTCTCATTATAATCCATAGTAAAACCATGAAGTACCGCATAAAGTGTTAATTCGTAGTCCTCCGTCAATTCATGAAAAGGAAAACCTTTCCATTTTTCAACGATTTCTCCTCGAATATAAAAGCCTGTCCCTGAAAGCGTAAGATTGTTGGTACGTTCTTTTCTTTTTTGATTTCCTAGCGTATTAATCATCGAAAAAGTAAGCGAAGAACAAGCGGCTATTCTAGAAGTGTTTTGATTTTTACAATTTCGGTAACCAATTCCTATGTCGTATCCTTTTTGATAAGATAAAGTCATTTCTTTTACAAAGTCTTTATCGAGTATGTTATCGGCATCAAAAATAAAATAAGCGTCATATTTTTTCCCTTTTTCTAAAAGATATTTAATGCCATCATCAAGGGCATATCCTTTTCTAGCTAAGCTTTTATTTTGACGATATACTAAAGTTACTTTTTCTTTTTTAATAATGGGTACAGCCTTGTCCATTTCATCTGGAACAATCACATAAATGTCTTTAGGATCTACCTTAACACTTTGTTCTTTGATACTTTTGATAAGACCTTCGATTACTTTTTCTTCACCTCTTGCTGGGATTAAAAAAGCAAAATGAGCTTCTTTATTTTTAGACGAAGGAGGATTATGGTCTAGTCTTAAAACCAGACTATTTATGAAAAGAGCTAAGATTCCTAATACTATTAGTATAACGGCAATAGATGCAATTATTAGTGCGATCATTTTTTGTCACTCCTTCACTTGCATATTCGGGAAGTGTCTCATTAGTACTTCATCGGTATAGACTTGATCATAAAATTTGCCTACTACCGTGTAAGGTGGAATGTTTTCCCTTCGAAAAGTCCAACGTGCTAAAGCGGTCCATGAGACCAACATA
The DNA here is from genome assembly GCA_947630415.1 of uncultured Bacilli bacterium. Lineage (GTDB taxonomy): Bacteria > Bacillota_I > Bacilli_A > RF39 > UBA660 > Faecenecus. Next base: position 4,401 of record CANRHM010000011.1, read on the forward strand.
TCAAGACCTAAGAAGATAGCTAAAAATAAGGTGATTCCCTTTCCTAGTTTATAGGGGATTTTTTCAATTAAACGAGAAAGAAAGGGATAGACATAACGAACTAAGATGAAAGCCCCCATTCCCCATCCTAGCATGATTGGAATAGTGGTTCTTCCATGAATATTTAAAAATTGTTTGGAGTAGTCCCAAGATACGGTTCCAATAAAGGTTTCTTGTAGGAAACTTGTCATGTATTCAAAGATACCACCGATAAGGCCTCCATACAAAATGAGTTCTATATTGGTATGTTTTCTTCTTGAAAGAAGATAAATGAACAAGACCATACCTGCACCATAGATCGGACTAAAAGGACCATAGAGAACACCTCTTCGAGGAAACCATTTAAGGACATGATACACATTAAAATACTTTATGCCACTTAATATTTCTTCATAATAGGCACCGATAATAGAACCGATCACAAAAATAAGAAACAACTTTTCTTTCGAAAGTCCTTTAGCAAAAATCTTTTTTTCTTCTTTCGTTTGTTCATTTGTCTTGGCCATTTTAATCACTTCTCTTCTACTTCTAATTATTGTAAGAAAGACGGTATCTTGCTTTCAAAAACGACTACTTGATGTGTATAAGGATCTTTTAGTATGAGTTTATTATGATGTAGAGCTAGACGATGATATACGTTTTTTGTGGATCCATATTTGCTATCTCCTACAATGGGATGACCTAGATTTTGCATATGTACACGAATTTGGTTTTTTCTTCCTGTTTTCAAGTGTAGCTTTACCCAGGTTAAGTCGTTTTGTACTTTTAAAACTTCATACTCGGTGATGGCTTCTTTTCCTTTATTTGGATTATTGGTGACATAGACTACGTGTTCTTTGTTTTCACTTAAGTAGTTGTGGATAACGCCTCTTTTTTCTTTTATACATCCTTCGACAATCGCAAGATATTCTCTTTCTATTACCAACGTATTCCACTCTTCTTGCAATAATGCTTTAGTTTTTTTATCTTTGGCAAAAACGACAAGGCCTGAAGTATCTTTATCAATCCGATTGACAATATAGATTTTATTTTTGGGATGAATTGTTTTAACGTATTCACTTACCATACGATATAGGGTATTTTCTTTTTCTTTGGTGGTTGCAATGGTAAGAAGACCTACTGGTTTATCAACCACTATATAATGATCGTTTTCTTCTACAATGGAAAGACGTTTATCTAAAATCATTCCATAGGGCTTACTCTTTTTTATTTCAATTTTATCGCCCGATTTTAAACGTTCATTAAATTGAGTCGTCAATTTTCCATTGTGAAAAACACATTTATTTTGTAGTAAGGCTTTCACTTTTTTCTTGGGACTTTCACTATAAAGCTGATACAAAAAAGCTAAAAGCTCCATAGGTTCCTTAACAATTACTTCTTTTTCCTTCATAACTATTCCTCTAGGATTCATTATACTATAATTTAGGCAAAGAAAAAAGCCTCTTTAGGCTATTGTTCATTGGCTTTGACAAAGGCATCCATGACTTTTTTAAATTCTTCGTCATCTTCTAGGTAACAAAAGTAGGCTTTTCCTTGTTCTTCTTCTACTCTTCTAATGCAAAAATCATTTTCATCGGTCACATTAACAAAATAACAATATCTTTTGTTCCCAATGGTAAGATCTTTTAAGACGATGTAGTCTTCCCCATTATCAAGTGTTACTGTGGTTACTTTATATTCTTCCACGAGAAGCCTCCTTTCCCTTTCCTAAATATTCGCCAAGTCTTGCTTCTTGGTAGTTTTCATAAACTGCATAATCAGGATGATTAGTACCTTTAAAAAAGTATCCATTATGAATGAGCATCGATTCTTGTCCAGTTCTACCTGTCTCCTTATTTTCCTTAAAACCAAAATCAGCTAGCGCTAAATCAAAATTCGCTTTTTGCTGTTCTTTAGGTGAACCTCTTTCTATGATATAAAAGAGAAAGGCTTGATCTTTTGAATCGGTCAAATCAAGATTAAGTTTATCCGCAATTTGATTGTATACTAAATTACGGTCTACTGCTTCTTCTAAGTTAGGTGGTACTTCTACTCCTAAATCTTGCGTAAACGCTTCCGCTCTTGCTGTGGTATCTTGAATATAACTAATAGCACTTCCAATTTGTGCAACGGATGCCACCATAGCAATTGCAACAAATGCTGTAGATGCTGCTTTTAATACCTCATTTGTTAAAAAAACACCTTCGTCTTTAATTTGAATCCCTGACTTTAAAGTCTTTCCTAGATTTGTTATTTTTTGATTTAATAGTGTCATATTTGCTTTTTGAATAGGAATTCTTGGCCTATCTTTTCCAACACTTTTTGCTCTTACTTGTTGCAACGACATGGCAAGTTCTTCTTTGGCCTTTTGATGATGACGATTAACCATACTTAAAGATTCGTTATCTAATTGTCTATTATCCATATTTTCACCTACTCTACTATAAGAATAAAGGATTCTTTCTATTTTGTCAAAAGATAACATTTTTTTCTTATAAAATTAACATATTTATACAAAAAAAGATTGCGCTTGCATTTATGGTTTTGAAGTATACGTTTTATGATAAGCATTCATAATTTTATCTTTAGCAAAAATATCTATTTTATCTAATTTTTCTATTGGTATTGGACGAATTTCATAATAATTGCTTTGGGTACATCTTTCTAATTCTTCACCACCTAATTTAGGAATACCATTAATGATGGAACACTCAAAAAAATGAGCAATGGAGTTTTCATCTTCCTCTTTTCCAAGATATCCTTCAATTTTAACATCCACCGAAAATTCTTCTTTTATTTCTCTAATTACAGCTTCTTCCAAGGTTTCATTTTCTAGGACGCCACCACCTGGAATAACATAATATTCCTTGATAGTACCATCCTCTTTAATCTTTCTTCTAAACATGGTATACACTTTACCATCTTCAATTATAATTCCTCTAGAACTAATTCTTTTCATTTTACCTCCCTATTTTTTATCATCATAGCATAAATTTTTAAAGTAAAATTTATACCTATTATATCAAAACTTGTATATTTAATATATGAAAAAAACTGATCTAAATCAGTTCAAAAAGCATAAAATGGCGTCCTCGATTGGAATCGAACCAACGACCTATCGCTTAGGAGGCGATCGCTCTATCCTACTGAGCTACGGGGACACTTCTCTTTCATTTTATATAAGTTCGCCCTTTTCGTCAAGAAAAAATGCCTTAACGTAAGGCATTCATTGATATAACTAACAAGAAAGACATGGCTGCTGAGAGTTCTTTTCGAAGACTAAATCCTTTTTCGTAAATCGAAGCCATATCATCTACAAAGTCGACAATCCAACTTTCTAAATATTTAGGAACCATCGGTGCAACCGGGAACATATGGGTTAAAATCATATCTTGTTCTTTTTCTGAAAGCGTAAAATATTTATTCGCATTCATTAAAGCGTATCTTGGATGATTTACTAACACTTCAGCTCTTTCTTTTTTATCAATCGACTCATTATCTTCAAAGAAGAAGTCATGTAAAAGAGCTCCTCTTGCCGTAGCTTCATAATCTAAATGAAGTAATTTTGCTATTCTATAAGAATAGTATGAAACCCGTACAGAATGATTATAACGATCCATTCCATGATGCATGATGTCTTTTAACTTTAAAAATTCTGGATGTTCTAATATATCACTAACGATACTAAGATATTTTCTATCTTTATATCCATTATTCATTTTTTCACCTCTAGAACTATTACATTATATTAAAAATAGAACTTCTCTATTAACGATTTTACCTATAAATAAAGGTTCTTTATTTTCGTACAGTGTCATTATAACATAATTTTAGTAGCAATGCAACTTTCACTTTTCTTCAAAAATAGACTTTACACCATTCAAAAAGGAAGGAGCTCCTTCCCCAATCTATATAAACGCTAATCACGTTAGCGTCCCTTAATAGTATATGGGGGATAATATAAAACGGTGTTATGCTTTAATAAAATTTGGATACTTCCTACTTTACTGGTCTCATCATAGGGAATTTGGGCTTTTTCTAGATTTTGAATAGTTATAGGACTCGGATGATGGTAAAGATTATTTTTTCCAACCGATATGATGGCACGAGTTGGCCTTAAGTAAGAAAGAAAAGATAGGCTACTACTCGTCTTAGATCCATGATGGGCGACTTTTAAATATGTAACCGATGGAAGCCTATATTTTTTCATGAGTAAATCTTCATTTTCTTTGGTCATATCCCCTGTAAAAAGAAAGGAAAGTTTAGGATACGTCACATAATAGATACAACTGTTACTGTTTTCATCTACTCCTTCTTGGGTGAGACTATAAAAAGAGAATTTACCCATCTTAAAATTTTCATTTTCATAACAAATAGAAGTAGAAATATTTTTTTCTCTTGCTAAAGACAAGACTTCCGTTTCTTTCAAATTGACTTCACCTGGATTATAGATAAGGTGTCCTATATTAAAATGCTCCATTAGTAAAAGCGCATTATCTAAGTGATCACTATCACCATGGGTTAAGATAAGATAGTCCAACGTCGTAGTCCCTTTGGATTCTAAAAAAGAAATGAGGTCTTTTCCTTTTTTATTTCCTGTATCCATTAACATTCTTTTTCCATTTGAAGAAAGGTAACTTGCATCTCCTTGTCCAACATCTAAAAATACGACTTCTTCCTTCGTTGGTGTTAAAAAAAGAAGAAAAATGGATAAGATTAAAAGAAGAAAGCCTACTTTTCGTCTTTTATAATAAAGAAATAGAATTAGATGAAATACCCAAATGAGCCACACGAATAGAGCAAAAAAGGAAGGTTTTCCTAAGATGATGGTACCATTTAAATAGGTACTACATTTAATGGAAAATTGTTCAAAAAGCGAGAGAATCAAGTGACAAAGTGAATCAAGTTTCGGGATAAAAAAAGTAAGAATTAAGAGAGGTACTACAAGAGAACAGAAAAAAGGAATAAAGAAAACATTTAAAATCGGTGTAAAGAGATTGATTTTATAAAAGAACCAAAGCGAAAGCGGAATTCCAACTAAAAAAGCAAAAAGACTGTTCATAAACCTTTTCTTAAAGAAAGATGTATCCTTTTGCTTTGGCATAAGTAAAAGGAAAGCACTACTAAGAAGGGTGGTGTACCAAAAACCCACTTGATCTACATAATATGGATTTATCCACAACAAAAGCCCTATCGTCAAAAGAATTTTATCTCTTACTTTATACTTTTTAGGAAGAAAACAATTTAAAATATAAAAGATTATAGCCCTTAAATAGGAAACATTTTTTCCAAGTAAAAGAAAAGTGAGAACTAGGATACTTACCTTTGCTTTAGGATACTTCTTTAATTTTGAAGTAATTAAAGATAAATGCATACCTGAAATAGCTAAGAGATGATTGATGCCATTAACTTGGTAACTTTCTTTCACTTCATCTTCTAAATCTTTAGTATCTCCTAAAAATAACGCTTTAAGATAAGGACTACTTTGCTTACTTCTATTCATTTGCTTCAAAAAAAGTTGCTTTAAAGAAAAAACATCTTTTACCTTTTCTATTTTTTGAATCGTCAAATAATAAAAAGCATTTTGTGATCTATAAAATTTGCTCCAAGAATAAAGATTCGGAATGGTGTTATCGGGAATTTGTTCTAAAGTACCCTCTACTCTTACCATGGAACCGATGGTAATGGTACCATCTAGCGCCTTATTATAATAGAAAGCAATCAATTTTTCTTTGGCTTCGATTTCAATTTTATAGTAGTCCTCATTTTGCTTAATTGAAGTAACCATTCCATAAAATAATGTATCTTGATTTTGATATTTACTTTGAATAGGAAAAAGATAATAACGAAAGCAAAACATGATGATGGTAAGAGTTATAAAAACAAGAAGAAATTTAGGACACGATAATTTGATCTTTGAGACCTTCAAAGAGACTTTCTCCAATTCCTTTGACATTCTTTAAATCTTCAATCTGCTTAAAAGGAGTTTCTTTACGATACGTTAAAATCAGTTCGGCTTTGGCTTCACCAATCCCAGGAAGTGACATCAACTCTTCTTTTGTTGCTGTATTGATATTTATTTTTTTCGTCTCTTTTTCGTTTGAATCCGTTTTCTCTTCTTCTTGGGATAAAAAGTCATCTTCTTGTAAACAAGCATCGTTTTGGGAAGAAGATAATTGATTACAGGCTTCGGTAATAAGGTTTTCTTTCTCTTTTTTATCAAAATACGATTTCACTTCCTTTTGATTGTAGACGATAATGACCATTTCGTCTTCTACTTTACGACTGAGATTTATGAGTGCAGTGTTGGCGTTTTCAGTAAAACCTCCTGCTTTAGAAATAACATCCATGATACGCATATCTGGATTTACTTCATAAGTACCAGGAAGCAGCACCTCTCCTTTTAAATCCACCATCCAAGGTTTGTCCTCTTTTGCTGTATTCTCTACCACTTGATTTTCTACTTTCGTATCTTCTTTTTCATCGTTTAGCACTAAAGGTGGGGATTCCTCTTCAAAGTTCATCTCCTTTAACTCAAAATAGTAATAAACAGCCATACTGGCAATCGAAAAAAGGATTCCTCCCACCAAAATAATTTTTAGAGGTTTCTCACTCCTTTCCTTAAATGTTGTTAAATGTTGTTTCATAAATTCATCTCCTTCAATAATATAATTCCAACAAAAAAAGTGAATTTCTTCACTTTTTTGCAATTTTTTTTATTTTTTTGAAGTTTTTCTATTTTCACGCATTCTAGTTTCATAGGCGACACGTTCCACAACGGTAAGAGAAAAGACTAATACCATGGTAAAACTTCCACCATAACTCATGAATGGAAGTGGGACTCCCGTAAGGGGCATCAATCCAAAGAGTCCTCCCAGATTAACTAGAATATGAATAAAAATATAGACGGCTACTCCATAACACATGAGAGCTCCTTGGTTGGTGTAACTTTCCCTTCCTATTTTAACAATTCTTCCTAGAAGCAAGAAGTATAAAATAAGAATACCAAAGGCCGTTACATAGCCTAACTCTTCCATAACCACAGCAAAAATAGAGTCAGTGTGGGCTTCTGGTAAATACAAATATTTTTGGGTACTGTTTCCTAAGCCTACTCCAAAAAGGCCGCCATTGTTAATCGCAATGTAACCATTACAAATCTGGTATCCTGTTCCTTGGGAAGAAGTATATCTACTACACGGATTTAAAAAATTAAAACGTTCAAGCTGTCGTGCCTGTAAAAAGCCTTTCCCAGATCCTACCATGACCATGAAAAAAACCAAAACAGCACCTAAGCCTAAGAGCATAATTCTACCCTTAATTTCCTTGGAAGTAGGACTTGCTAAGAAAAGGAATAAAACAATTCCCATAAAAATGAGCATGGTTCCTAAATCCGGTTGTAAAAAGATGAGAACTGCAATCACGGCAGCCACCATAAGTGGAAATAAACTCACGGTATATTTATCTAATTTATTTTTATTACGTTCATAGTAAGAAGCCATCCACATAATGATAATCAATTTGGCAAACTCCGAAGGCTGGATACTGACAAATCCAAAATCGAACCAACTAATAGCCCTATTACGAATCGATCCATAAATAAATAAAACCACCAATAAAACGGTAACTACCACCAATCCAACATAAGACAAAAAACTATACGATTTCGTTGTAAAGCGAATTAAAAAACAGGAAAGAATCAAACTTCCGATTAAGAAAATCGCTTCTTTCATAAAGTAATTGTAAGGACTTGCACTATTTTTCATAAAGGCAATGACGTTTGATGACGAAAAGATCATGACAAGACCAATAGCAAAAAGAATAAGCGCAATTACTAGTAATGGCTTATCGATGTTTTTAAATATTTTACGCATCCTTATCACTTACCTTCTATTATCATCATACCATAAAATATCTAATTAATTAAGAAGATTTTAGTCATTTGTAATAGCAAAAGTAAAGTATGTGGAATAATTTATATTAGAACATCATAAAGGAGGTATGAATATGTATTACTATGGTGGTGGCTCATCGTGTGGATGCGGTAACTACATGCCTTATGCCAACTATAACTGTGGAGGAAATAACACTTCTTATTATGCCATCGTTTTAGTTTTATTTATTTTGTTAGTTATCGTTATCGGTTCTCGTTGCTCTAGATAAAGCCTAAGGAAGAAAACTCTTCCTTTTTTTCTTTTTTTTTGGTAAAATAGGGTCGTGGTGAAAAGTATATGCTAAAAATGAAGGATATATTAGATGAAAAAGATAAACGACTTCGCCTAACGAGTAAAGAAGTAACGTTTCCTATGGATAAAGAAGACTTAAAAAAAATCGACCTCATGGTCGAATACTTAACCAATAGTCAAATCGAAGAAAAAGCGGAAAAATATCATTTACGACCCGGCATGGGGATGGCTGCTATTCAATTAGGTATTCCTAAACGTTACATCACGATTGTCGAAGAAGTAGAAGATGGATTTGATACTTATGTGGTTGTTAATCCTAAAATCATTAGCAATTCCGAAGAACAAATCTATGTGGAACAAGGAGAAGGTTGCCTAAGTGTAAACCGCGATGTTGTAGGATGTGTCCCAAGATACGCTAGAGTTACCGTCGAAGGATATGATACGGAAGGAAATAAAATTAGAGTAAGGGCAAGAGAAGAATTAGCCATTGCTTTTCAACATGAAATCGATCACTTAAATGGAATTCTTTTTACCGATTATATCGACCCTAAAAATCCAATGAAAAATAGTGATAAATGTAGACCTATATAAGCATCCATCAAGGATGTTTTTTTAATAGGCATTTAATTCTTCTAACACAGGAAGCATAATGGTAACTGTAGTCCCCTCTCCTTCCTTGGAACTGTAAGAAAGAGTTCCTTCATGGAGTTGAATAATTTCTTTGGATAAAGCAACACCTAGACCCGTACCATTTGCTTTCGTTGTAAAAAAGAGCTCTGATAATTTTTTCAGATTTTCTTCCGATATCCCTACTCCATTGTCGCTTATCTTGATTTTGACTTGTTCATTCTCTCGTTCTACATCTAGTTTAATTTCTAATTGCTTCGTCTCATCTTTTGCTTCCATGGCATTTTTAAAAACATTGATAAAAACTTGTTTAAGTCGGTTGTAATCCCCTTCGATATAGAGTTCTTCATTGGGAATATGAAACGAACAAAGGACGCCTTTTTCTAAAAACAAAGACTCCACTTCATCTTTGGTATCTTCTAGTAAAAAGTATAAATCCATGATGTCTTTATTGACTTTGATATTTTGAGCATAAGTAGAATAATCTTCCATTAAAGTAAGGGTTCTTTCAACTTCACTTTTGATAATCGGGATATAGGCCTTTACTTTTTTACTATCGTCTAGATCAATCATATCCAAGTAGCCTTTACATACCGCGATTGGGTTTTTAATTTCATGCGTTATTTTGAAAAGCGCTGTTCGTAAAAATTTTTCTTTTTCCAAATCTTTGAGTGATTGATTGATACTGATAATTTCTTCTCCTTTGTGCAAAATCACTAAAACAATGTACGTCACAAAATAGAAAAGCACCATGTTTAACAAAATAAACCAAAAATTAGAAGAAAATGTAGGACTTATAGGGCGTATATAAAAGGTTTCAAGGGAGAAAAAGAACGATTTAAAAAGAATAAAACTATAGACCATAAACTCTTCTGAAAGATTTTTTTTATTAAATAAGAAATAAAGCAAATTATAGATCAGGTATTGAGAAAAGGCAAAGGCAAAAGGAATTTTTAATTCGAAAAAATCGTTTAGAAAAAGGAAGATGGAAAGGCCTACAGCCGTTTTATGTTGTTTATGTACATAACTGATCAATAAAGGAATACAGTAAAGTACCGTAAGATGTTTGTTTTCTACTTCAATCAAGCCAAAACGCATGATGAGATAAAGAGAAGTCATCACGGCCATACTAAAGAAAAGCTCATCTTCTTTTTGTTTTAGATTTCGTTGATACGCTAAATAAATAACATACAAAATCATTGGAAAAAGTAAGAGGACAATATTAATAACCATTCCTTCTACATAATTCATTCCGATTCCCTCTTTCAAATTCATTATATGTCTTTGCCTTGTCGTATTTTGTCGAATTATGGAAAATAATAGGGATTTTTGCAAAAAAAGGAAAAGTTGACGTAAAAAAAAGACCTATTCCGATCTTTTTAAGTCATCTATATATTTTTTTAATTGTTTACTACCAGGGCCTAAAATAATCTTTAATTGATTACCAATTTCGACAATACCTTTGGCTCCTAGTTTTTGAATGGCTTCTTTGTTGACTTTATCTACTTCTTTCACGGTGACTTTAAAACGAGAAAGATTGGTTTCAGTTGCTAGAATGTTGTCCTTTCCTCCCAAATACTCGAGTAATTTATTCATCTCTAAATGGGCATCTTTTCGGGTTGCTTTTAGAATAGCTAAGACGATAACTAGAAAAATGACCACTAAGAGAATATATTGGTAACTGTTCATGTCTACACACCTTTCTTATCTCTTCTATTATACTAAATGATTACACTTTCGTAAATAGTTATTTCGAAAATAATGGGGGTCTAAAAGACGCTTTTGGAAGTCCTTTTTATAGGTGGAAATAACACACCAAAGAGGAAATATATCATATTCTATTAGTAGGTAATAAATAAATGAAAAAGAGCTTTGACTTTAGTTCTTTGTCTAATTAAATATGACTCAAATAGTCCTTAGGCTATTTCGATTAGATAGAGACATCATTTATTTAATTGATTTACCGACATATCGGATTTATCGATATGAGACTTGCTTTTAATTTCCTTAATTTTATAGAAAGGAGGAATTTCTATGTGTTGTGGAAATAACAATCAACCTAATGTAACAACAACGAATGCAACTTCTGGATGTGGATGCTTAGGAGACATCTTACAAGTTATCTTAAAATTACAATCTAAAGGTGATCCATGTGGCAACTTCCCAGAAGGATGCGATCGACCATTCCTTGGTCCTACCCCAAATATCGTCTGCTATAATACAAGACCGGTAACTTTCTATCGCTGCGGTGATGGTGGTCAATGGATCTTCCCTTATACCCTAAATGGAGTAGATGGTACTAGTGGTGTATTCCGTGTCGAAAACTTAGATGATTGCTGCTGCACTTGCCGTGTATTAGCCCCTAACCCAGATACAGCAGCTGCTGATGAAACTCCTTATGTTTCAACCGATAGCTTCGTTACTATCAACTTAGATTGTGTTGGTGCACTAAGATGTTTAAGTGATACTTATATCGCTTGTGCATAAAAGATAAAAAGGCTTCTTAGGAGGCCTTTTTTTATTCTTCTTTAAAATAGGTAATATCACGAATTAAAATTTCTTGATCATCCATCGTTAAAAGACGATCATTAAACTTGCCAATCAATTTTGTATGATAGGTTTGATTCTTTGTCTGAATTACAACAGGGATGTGAAAACTGTGATGAGTAGAATGAAAAACAGCTTCAATTCGCTTTAAAACTTCTTCTTGACTCATGATAGTCAAAGGTGCATCGCTTCTTTCTAGAGCCGTTTTTGTTTCATCTTTTGCACTATAAAATAGACCTCTATTATGGCTAATATCTTTTTTTAAGGGAACTGCCACAACTCTAGGTAGTTTTTTATTCATAGTTATCTCCTTCTTCCTAGTAAAATCTATGATATTATTTTAAAAAATATCCATACTAAAAAAGAAAAGGAAAGATTTGGTATGATTCATCAAAACAAAAAAATGGATTATTTTTTACTTTCGTTCTTGGGGCTATTTTTGATTATCAGTGTTTTAACGATCTATAGTGCTTCCACTTATCTTCCTAGTTATTTGGGAAATCTACCCTTGAAACAAATTTTATTTTATCTTGTGGGCTTTATTATCATGGGACTCATTTACAAAATAGGATATCAGAAGTTCATCGATTTTGCTTATCTTTTTTATGGGATAGGCGTACTTTCTTTAATTTTACTTTTTCCTTTTGGAACTTCTGTCAATGGAAGCATCTGTTGGTTTACTGTTCCCGGAATAGGCAGCATTCAACCGAGCGAATTTATGAAAATCGCCTTAATTTTAGTGCTTTCTAAAGAAACGATGGCCTTTAGAGAAAAGAAAAAGAATACGTTTAGTGAAGAGTTGTGCTTTATTTTAAAAATGATGCTTATTACATTGGTCCCTAGCGTTTTAACCTTTTTAGAACCAGACACTGGAGCGGTGCTTCTCTATTTAATTATTCTAGTTACCATGCTCTTTTTGTCGGGACTTCGAATGCGTTGGTTTATAATAGGAGGAATCCTTTTAGGACTCGTGGCGGGAGGCTTTTTTTATCTTTATTTTGGAGAAAGAGAATTGTTTATTCAATTCTTTGGAACAAAACTTTTCTATCGCATGGACCGACTTTTAGATTGGCGAAAAGGAGACGGCTATCAGTTAGAAAATGCCCTTGCTGCGATTGGTTCGTCAGGACTTCTAGGACACGGCTTTAACCACACGCCTCTTTACTTTCCAGAATCGGGAACCGACTTTATTTTTGCGGTCTTTGCTTCCAACTTTGGCTATATTGCATCCGTTATTTTTATTCTTCTTCTATTTGCCTTCGATTTTTATCTTTTCAGATTATCTTTAAAAAAGAAGGATACCCTTCCCTTCTATCTCGTGATGGCCTTTCTCATTGTTCTTGTTTATCAACAAATACAAAATATTGGAATGACTCTAGGAATGCTTCCTATTACCGGGATTACCTTGCCTTTTATTAGTTATGGAGGAAGTAGCCTATTATCTTACTTTATCTTGATGGGAATTATTTTTTCTATACAAAAGGAAAAAACGAACATCTAGTTTTTCTTTCTTTTTCCACATTGTAGTTTTTTTAAATAGCGTTAAAACATGAATCAAGAAATAAAAGCATAGAATACATTAGGTGATTTTATGCGTATCATAGCCCATGCATGTAACACATTCAGTTCTCAAAAATTCCAAGAAATGGTAGAACAAAACGAAGCCATCGATGGAATGTCACTCGATGTTACTTCCACTAAAGATGGAAAGATTGTGATTTTTAGTCCTGCCCCTAATAACTCGTTATCGATTGGAGGACTTCAGTCAAGCACATCCGAGCAACTTTCTAGTTTTAATGTTCCTACGTTAGAAGAAGTTATTACTGCTTTTAAAGATTATAAAAAAATTATTACGTTAAATATCCTTCCTTTTGGCGTTCCTCCACTTCTTGAGGATACCGCTCCTATCATCAATCAAAAAAACCTAGATTATGTTTTAAACATAAAAAAAATTATCGAAATGTATCCACACCTAAATATATATTTAAGCAGTACCAATGAAAACATTGTCCAACACATGAAAGAGCATCTTTCCCCTTTCAAAATTGGATTTGAATTACAGTCGGACAATTTAAATTACATTGATGTAGGTTTTTATAAAATCGGGACCGATATGATTGATATTCCCATTATTGACAAACAAATCAAACGAAAAAAAGATATTGTCCTTTCGGTTTCCTCTTGTGAAAATATGTCTATGCTATTAGAATGTCTAAAAAAAGAAATGGATAATCTAAACGAGGATACCAAAAAGAATTTTCAACGCAAGATTATATTTGAAAGTAATTATCCTGAACTCTTCTACTGTGTATTTGAAAAATAATAAAATTAAGTTGAATAATAATTGGTATAGTTACTAACTATGTAATTTAATGCTAAATTTTTATAAACTGGGATTTTTATGATATAATGTAAAGCATTTTATGGCACATCTTGAGTATACGAAAAGATGTGCTATAAAATTATTGTACCTAATTTATGG
>CANRHM010000012.1 GCA_947630415.1 uncultured Bacilli bacterium
GGCATTAAAAAAAAGACTTTGTTCGATTGTTTACTTTTGGTAAATTTGCTACCAATACTTAGTTTGTTTAGGTACTATTCTCCTTTTTTCTTTTTTTATAAAAGAGAAGGAGGTGATGTTATGAGAAAGCAAAAGAAATATCTTTGTATAATCATAATACTCCTTATTATTGTGATTTTAATCATGTTAATAAAAATAGTACCAACTGTATAAGTCGGTACTATACCCAACTATAAAGGAGAATAGTACCTAACTCATCAAAATTAGGTATTCCCTTTTTTTATTTTATGCAAGTTCTCTTGCTAAATACAATATATCACATTTTTTGTTGGTCGTCAACAATTCCATTCCTATTTAATCATTGTTTTTGGCTTTTCTTCATGCTGTTCTGGAGTATCAATATCATACCCTTCTGTTTCATAATGTTTCATTAAATTTTTGATCGTCATTTCATCAAGAAAATTCTTTCGTTCATATAGATGAGAAAGTTTTTCATCGATTTTTTCTTGTTTCTTTTCTAGGACCGTGAAATCTTCCTTTTTTTGTTTGATTTTTTCTTCCGAAACATATAAATTTTGCTTTATTGCATCTTCTCTGTTGATATCCACATTATCGAAAGTTTTTAAGAATTTAGATAAATTTAAAAGTGAACCCCCTGCAACAGGAATAAATATAGTTCCTGTTGCAATGGTTAAAAGTCTCATTATTATGGTTGCCTCGAAACCCATGATAGATGCAATCGGCGGAATGCAAGGAATAAAGCAACCTAAAACAGGAATCATAATTGCAACAGTAAAAATTTTTTTCCATATAGCTACATCTCTAAGTATCTCTCGTTTCGCTTCTATACTTTTTTGTTCACGCCACAACTTCTCTTGTTCTTGATCTAGGGAATTTTTATCCTTAGATAGCACTGAAAACTCTTCTTGCAACTGTTCTTTTTGCTCCTCGTACACTGCAATCTCTTGATTCAATTCATCCATTTGTTTTTTATATTCGTTATAAGTCATACTTATCCCTCCGAGTACTTTCTATTCTAAAAAAAGAGTCCCTTTTTGTCAAGGAGACTCTTAAGAATAAATCGTACTTTTTTCTTTTGTTTCTTTTAGTTTTTTACATTGGTAATGAATCAGTTCCAATTCAATTTCACGCACCTTGTCATTCATTCCTCTTAACAACTCTAAAATATGTTCTTGCTTCATAAGTCCTCCTAAAAAGAAGATATCTTATTTTAGCAACTTTGTATACCGATTCGACAAAAGATATAAAAACTAGACTTATTTCGCTTTGCGATAAACTTTTTCCTCTTCAAAAGAAGTAACTAAGATGGGTTCTGGATAAATATCAATGGGCCCATAATCTACAAAATAATATTTGCTACTGGCACTAGGATTTCCTAATTTATCAAAACGATGAAATTCATAAACATGATCATGATAGGAAAGTGCAAAACAATGATTTTGCTTTGTTTTAGTTACTATGGGATGTACTTCCATTAGCATTTGATCATACAAATAAGGAAGTGAACATATAAGAGCCAACTCACCTAGTGAAGGAGCTTCGATTGCCACCAAATTTTGATCAATCGTCATTCCTTTTTCACTAGAAGCCACCATGTCACTTCCAATATAACCATACTTTTTACAAAAAGCATCTAATTCTTTAAAATAATCACTTAACGACATTTGTTCCATTTGATTGCATACGTACTGAAAAAATGGAACTCGGTTTAGCTCTTCTTCTACTTTTTCTTTTTCCTCAATAAAAGAAAAGCACTTTTTACTAAAAAGACCTTTTTCACTCGCGGTTCCTTCGAGTTCTTCTTGTCTTAGCCCATCGGGATCAACCAAATTATACTCTCTTTTCATCGTCTTCACCCCTCACTACTATACTATCATTATAGAATAAGAAGATACAAAAAAACAACTACTTTTTATGGTAAATAGAAACTTTTTATAGTATAATGAAATGTAGGTGATAGCATGAACTACCCCAAAGGTATAAAAGTCACCCCACAAAAGGAGTTAAAAAAGGTCATTACGTATGGCAATCGAGGTATGAGTCTAGAAAATGACTTAAATATTACGAACGAATTTTATCGTGACCAAGATAGAGCCATTATTTATAAAAAACCAACACCTATTAAAATATCAAAAGTAAATTACGATACCATGAAAATTACCGAAGCTTTTTTTGAAAGTCCTTCAACAACGGACTATAACGGGGTCTATAAAGGAAGATACATCGATTTTGAAGCAAAAGAAACCGATAACATCACGTCTTTTCCATTAAAGAATATTCATAAACATCAACTGCTTCACATGAAAAGGGTATTAGATCATCAAGGTATTTGCTTCTTGATTGTTCGTTTTAATAAAAGACATGAAACGTATCTCTTATTTGCAAAAGACTTGCTTCAATTTATAGAGGGACATGAACAAAAATCAATCCCCTACGCTTATTTTCAAGAAAAGGCTTATTTGTTAGAAGAACAATATCACCCCAGAATAAATTATTTAAAAGTAGTAGAAGAATATGGAGGTGTCTAAAATGGCACAAAAAAAAGAGAATATAAAAGGGAAAAGCACACAACACAAAGGTGCTGTGCAAAATAAAAATACCAAGAACGGAACTTATACGAAAAAAAGTACCAATACGAATTCCAATGTAAAGGTAACTCCTAAAGAAGTGAAAAAAGAAAAAATGGATTCTAAAACGATAGGAATCTTAATTGCTTTATATGTTCTTGTCTTAGTTGTTAGTTTCTTAACGATGGGACTTGTTACTACCCTTATTATGGGGGCAGGAATTGGACTTATTTGTTACCTATCTCATTTGATGAAAGATGTTAAAATTGGTCCTAAGAAAAGAAAAGTACTCAATATCATTGCTATTATCATTTTATCGATTTGTATTTTTGCAGCAATTGCGGTGGGGGGATTATTTACTTACGTCGTTATTACAGCTCCTGAATTTAATCCCGATAATTTAAAATATAAGGAATCGAGTATCATTTACGATAAAGATGATAATGAAATTGATAAGATTGGGGTTGAATTGAGAGAAAATATCGATTATAAAGATCTTCCGCAAGTCTTCGTCAATGCGCTTGTGGCTACCGAGGATTCTAGATTCTTCTATCACAATGGATTTGATGCCCCTCGTTTCTTAGTAGCAACCGTTAAACAATTGTTGAGAAGACCTGGAGCAGGTGGTGCCTCTACCCTTTCAATGCAAGTTGTAAAAAATAGTTACACCTCTTCAGAAGATACTGGTATTAAAGGAATCCTTCGTAAGTTCACCGATATTTATCTATCGGTCTTCAAACTTGAAAAAGAATACAGTAAAGAGAATATCATTCAATACTATGTTAACAACCATCCGCTAGGTGGAATTGTATTTGGTGTTGAAGAAGCTGCTCAAACGTATTTTGGAAAGAGCATTAAAGATGTCAACTTAGCCGAGGCCGCTGTTTTAGCAGGTATGTTTAAAGCTCCTAGTGATTACACCCCGAACTGGCATCCTGACAAAGCCGAAGATAGAAGAAGCCAAGTATTAAGTCTTATGGTAAGACATGGTTACATTACACAAGAAGAAGCCGATGCTGCTAATAGTATTCCAGTAGAAAGTCTTCTTGCATCGAGCAGCAAAGCAAGTTCTTCTAATTCCGAATACCAAGGTTATATCGATTTGGTACTCGATGAATTAAATAGTAAATATGGTATTTCTTATACCCAAACCCCAGTTTTAATCTATACCAATATGGATAAAGAAAAGCAAAAAGGAATTACCAATATTTTCAATAGTGTTAAAGATAGTTATAATAACGTTAATTATAAAAGTACATCTGTTAATCCTTGGATCACTGAAAATATTCAAGGAGGAGTTGCCGTTGTTGAAAATGCTACTGGAAAATTAATTGCTATTGGAGCAGGACGTAATCGTCAAGGAAAAAGAACCTTAAGTTTTGCTACCCGTCAAAGACAGATAGGTTCTACTGCTAAACCAATATTTGCCTACGGTCCTGGAATCGAATATGAAAACTGGTCATCCTACCAACAATTTGTAGATGAACCTTGGAATTATACCAATGGACCTAGTATCAATAACTCAGACTTACAATTTATGGGACAAATTAGTTTAAGAACAGCACTTGCTCAATCACGAAATGTTCCAGCCGTTAAAGCAATACAAAGTCTAAATAAAAATAACGTTCGTGAGTTTGCTACTAACTTAGGTATTCCAATTGGTGATGAAGGACTTCACGAAGCTCATGCACTAGGTGCCTATAACCCTGGAGCAAGTCCTATTGAAATGGCAGGAGCCTATGCTGCTTTTGCTAATGGTGGTTACTATACAGAACCTTATACCATTCGTAAAATTGTGATAAGAGATACCGGTGAAGAAATCGAAGCTAACCCAGAACGTGAACAAGTTATGAGTGACTCCACTGCCTTCATTATTACCGATTGCTTAAAGACTGCCGTTAATAATGGTATTTCAAGCGGTGCTAAAATAAGTGGTGTTAACGTAGCAGCTAAAACGGGAACATCTAGTTTCGATGATAATACGAAAAAGAAACGTAAACTTCCAGACAACGCTGTAAACGATGCTTGGATTGTAGGATACGATCCTGAATATACCATTGGTATGTGGTACGGATATGCTAGTCTCGATGATGGTTACCAAACCAATATCCAAGCCGTTAATGGAAGAACTAGGTTATTCCGTTTATTAGGAAATGTGGTATTTACGAAAAATGGTCAAGACTTCAAAGCACCATCTAGTGTTGTTCATCAAGCTGTTGAAGTAGGAAGTAATCCTGCTCTATTACCAAGTGAAAATACACCAGATGATCAAATTACCTATGAATACTTTAAAGCTGGAACTGAACCTACTCAAGTATCTACCAAGTATCAAAAACTAGAACCTATTACCAACCTTTCTGGAACATATGATAACGAAGAAAAGAAAGTCGTTCTTAAGTGGACGGGTGTTACGAAGAGACCAAGCGGAAGTGATAGCTATGGAGAATTCGGATACAATGTTTACTTTGGAGATACCCTACTAGGATTTACTACCGAGACAACTTATAGTTTCAAAACAGAATCGCCAAATGGTGTCTATACGGTACGATCGGCCTTCAAGAACTTTAAAGATAATGAAAGTGAAAAAGTAAGTGTTACGATTAAAGAAGATGGACCAACCAGTGTCTATAGAGCCTCTTTAAATGGAAAACAGTTTGAACAATTATCGATTGGAGATACCTATCAAGAACCTAGTCCTCCAATTCTAGTAATCGATACCGAGACTAAAGATGATGTAACAGAGCAAGTTCTCGAAAGTGGATTAACCACGACCATTAAAAATGAGAATGGTGAAACCGTAACAACTATCGATACTAAGAGTGCTCATACTTATACCATTACCTATTTAATCGAATATGAAACTTTAAATGTGACATTAACAAGAACGGTTTCAGTTCAATAAAAAAGGCTTCCCTCAAAGGGAAGTTTTTCTTTAGGCAAAAAGCACATGATTTAGAATCATCACAAGAGCCCCTATTCCAAAAAATAAATACGATATTTTCTTATGCTGATAAGATAAAGAGGTAGGAAAAAGTTCATAGCAAGCAATATGAGTCATGATTCCTGCAATAATGGAAAGCAAGAGTCCCATGATAAAATCGTTCATAAAGGGACTTAAGAATAAGAAAGCAAGCAAAGCTCCAAGGGGTTCTGATAATCCTGATACTAACGTATAAAAGAAAGCGCGTAGTTTACTTCCAGTGGCATAATAGATAGGAACACTAATGCTAATTCCTTCCGGAATATTATGTAGAGCAATGGCTAAAGCTAAAGTGAGTCCTAGAGAGACATTTTGATTCGTAGTCATGAACGTAGCAATACCTTCTGGAATGTTGTGCAAAACGATAGCTAACATCGAAATGAGTCCCACTCGATACAGTTTTTTCCCATGAGCATCAGAAATCGTTCCTATATCTGGTAAATATTTATCGATTAACATGGAAAACAAAACGCCAACCACAAAGAATATTGTACAAAAGATTATCGATGGAAAAACATAATAATAGGATTGCAACAACTGAAAACTAGAAGGCAGTAAATCGGTTAAGGAAACGGAGAGCATAACACCGGAAGCAAATCCCAAGGAACCGATTAAAATCCGTTTATCTTTATTTTTAACAAACAAGAAAATGCAACCAATTAAAGTTGATAGTCCTGCAAGACCACTTACTAAAAAACTATAGGTCGTTGTATCCACTTTTATCACCATTACAATGTATGAAGAAAAAGCACAAATTAGGACAACGTTATTTTTTAATTTTTTGATCTATTGTGAAATAATTTATAAAATAAAGAATAGGATTTAGTAAGGAAGTGAAAAAAATGAAGAAAAATGTTTTGTTACTCATCCTCTTATCCTTCTTTTTACTAACTCCAACCATAGTAAAAGCAGATGGACTAGATACTACTAAAACTCCAACCACCACTACAACACCAACGGAAACAGAGGAAAGTGAAACGGGAACAGGAACACAAAATGGAGAAGATGAAACCTCTACTGGACAAGGAACTGCTGGTATTAGTGGATATAGTAAAGTAGAACGGCAGGAAGTTAAATCAGGAAACGAACGTCAAAGCAATATTCTTCCCCTAGCCGTTACTCTTCTTGCTACTGGTGGAGTTGGTGGAGGATACTTTTTCTATCAAAACAAAATGAAAAGAAAGTAACTAAACTTTTACTTTCTTTTTTGTTTTCATTTGTTTTTTATAATAGACGCATTCATCTCTCATTTTACAAGAATCACAATTGGGATGCATGGCTTTACAATGGTATCGTCCAAAGAAAACCATTTGATGATGACGCTTACTCCAGTTCTTCTTAGGGAGTAACTTCATCAATTTTTTTTCGATCGTTAAAACGTCATCACTTTCTTTAGCAAAACCTAAGCGTTTACTTACACGGGCTACATGCGTATCGACTGCAATCGCAGGTTCATCATAAAGCATACTTAAGACGACATTAACGGTTTTTCTACCAACACCTGGTAAACTTTCTAAGTAGTCTCTATCGTTTGGAACACATCCCTTTTGTTCTTTATCTAAATGATAACTGATTTCTTTAATATATTGTGCTTTTCTCTGATAGGTTCCAATAGGTTTAATGATTTCCATGATATCGTTGATATCCG
Organism: uncultured Bacilli bacterium; assembly: GCA_947630415.1. Taxonomy (GTDB): domain Bacteria; phylum Bacillota_I; class Bacilli_A; order RF39; family UBA660; genus Faecenecus. The sequence continues at coordinate 7,217 of CANRHM010000012.1, forward strand.
CTTCATACAAATCCTTTAAGGTGGGATACTTGGAAAAAAGAAGTGGTGTTACAGAATTCACTCTTTTATCCGTTGTCTGAGCACTCATAACTACCGCCAATAAAAGTTCATAATCCTTGTGGTATTGTAGTTCACACACTGCATTCGGATATAGTTCATCTAAATAATTTTCAAACATGTTACTTCTATTCTTCATGATCTTCCTCATCAAACCAGTTATAATCAAAAGACTCCTCTTTAGAAGACGTTTTTGGTTTCATTTCCTTTCTTCTTTCCTGTTCATGACGTTCAATGTCTTCAATTGTTTTAAATCCTTTTCGGTTCCATTCATAGAGAATTTTATCGATGTAACGTAAATTGCTTACTCCATTATAGGTGGCTTCTTTTAACGCTCTTAAAATAAATTCTTCTTTGATATTGGCGTCCATCCAAGCTTTAATGATTTCATATTCCATAGGACTTAAGGTTCTTCCAAATTCTTTTTCAAATTGTTCATAGATACTGGTATTCTCTTCTTTTGTTGTATTGATATCTTCCACCAATAAAAGACCTATTTTATCATAGAAAAGAGATAAATCAATCGCTTCTTCCATAATGCCTCGTTCATTCTTATGTACATTTACAGAAAGTAATTTCTTCTCGGTTAAAAGCGAAATCAAATTCATAATCTCCTTTGTTTCATATTGAAGATCTTCTTTTATTTTGGATAAATCGAAAAGAGCTTTATCTCCCCTATTTACTAGATAAATAAGAAAGATGAACTCTTCCATCGATAAGTTTAATTTATCTCTTCTTTGAAACAAATAAAGAGGCATAACAAAATAACCTTGTTTTAAAAGTTGTACTAAATTGGTCATTTTCATAAACCTCACCCGCCTTTAGTCTTTATTATAGCACTAAGTACCTGTTTATAAATAGTATTTTAAAAGGTAACTTTTGATAGCTTCTTTGGAATTTTCTAGTTCTTTCTTTAGAATCTTCTTCTCTAAATCCGACCAAATCTCTTTTAGAAAAGCCCCTTCTTCTTTATGTAAAAGCGTACAAATCTCATTCGATGTAATCATAATGTCTTCCCGATGATGGATGGGAAGATGATTATAGGCCTTAATCACTTCTTTTTTATTTTTTCCTAAAAGAAGAGCTGCGACACTTAAAACATATAAGTCGTTATAGTATAAAACCGAAGGATGAAAAATATTTTTCGTCATCACTTCACGAATCGACGCCATGAGTTCTCTTTCGTGTTTACTAAAAGGATAAATATCTTCTTTTTTTAGAAAAGCCCATACACCAATTAAATCTTCAAAGGAAGGCACTTCACTCAAATTAGGAAGCTCTAATTCTTTATCAAGACCCAATTCGATTAATAAAGATACCCCATACGAAGCATTGGGACTTGAAAAGATATAATCTAGTTCTTTTTTCTTTCGTTCGTAAGATAATTCTTTTAGATTCCCTTTTACTTTTAGAATCGCGTCTTTTACTTCCGCACTCAAAGAAAAATGCAAGGTAGTAGCAAAACGAACAGCTCTTAAAATACGTAATACATCTTGTTTAAACTTTTCTTCACTAGGACCAATGGTACAAATTTCTTTACGATTCAAATCTTCTTTTCCATTTAAGTAATCAATGACTTCACCTTTGGCATTCATAAGAAGGGCATTAATGGTAAAATCTCTTCGTTTAATATCTTCCTCTACCGAAGTAATAAACTCTACTTTATTAGGTCTTCTAAAATCATCGTAGTCGCTTTCTTTTCGAAACGTTGTAATTTCAAAGCGCACTCCTTTATAATTTAAGACCGTCGATCCATAGTTTTCGGAAGGAAGACCATTATCTGGAAAAAGTGTAAGGATATCTTTAGGTGTTGCCGAAGTACAAATATCGATATCTTGAGACTCTATTCCCAAAAGATAATCTCGAACAAAACCTCCTACAATGTTCTTTGTTACTTTGTTATCTTTAGTATATCAAAAAAAGTCCAAGAAAAAAAGCCCTTAGGCTTTTTCTTACTTATTTACAGCTTCCTTTAAAGCAGATCCAGCTTTGAAAGTAACAGCATTTCTTGCAGGGATAACTACTTTAGCACCCGTTTGAGGGTTTCTTCCTTCACGTTTAGCTCTCTTGCTAACTGCGAATGTTCCGAATCCAACGAATGGAACTTTGTCTCCTTTTACTAATGCTTTTGTGATTGTATCAAATGTTGCATCAACTGCTCTAGTAGCATCAGCTTTTGTTAATCCTGCTTGTTCAGCAACTGCTTCTACTAATTCAACTTTTTTCATGTTCTATACCTCCATATTTTCTTTTAAGCACGAACTATGCTTACATATACAAAGTAACATATTTTATAGGTAAAATCAATATTTTTGACGAAAAAAGACAAAAGAAATCCATTTTTAGACGGATTTCTTTGTCAATTAGTAGAAAAAAGGATTATTTTTCTATTTATTTCTTATATACCTTAGGGGGATTGGTGTCGTCTTTAGGTTCTTCTTTTACTTCTTCCCCTTGGGTAGGAGGCACTTCTACTCCTTCTTTTGCTAATTCTTGATCAATCGTTTCTACATCGATAAAATCAACATCGATTGTCTTAGGAAGGATGTCTAATGGAGTTGGCTTTTTAAGTTCATCCATACGATCAAAGAAGGTATCAACGGCTTTTTCCATTCGGTCATAGGTATCTTCTGGAAGATCATAAGCTTTAAGTAACTGAACCGTTTCATTGGCTTTATCTTGGTTACGTCCGATTAAAGAGTCCATCAAATTAATGACCCCTTGCGTTAGTTCGATCGATTGTCCTTGCGTAGTAAGTCCTGCTTGAATGGCAATCTGACTTCCAATAATCGGCATGAAATCATCCCTTGAACGTTCTAGTCCATCGATTGTAATCATATGACTAGCCATTACTTGGTTAATCATTACTAATTGTTGTTTTAATAAAGTAGCAGACTCTTTTAAACGTCTTGTCTTTGACTCCAATACTTCTCTTTTGGCTTTCCATTGTAAGTATTCATCAAATTTAGCTTTATCATGCATACGAGCAAGTTCTTCTTTTCTTGCTTTTTTAAATGCTTCCTTAGCAACTTCATAAAGTTCTTGGTTCTTCGCTTTATGTGCTTCGATGTATTGACGAATCGCATCGTATCCTTTTAATTGATCGGATAAGACTTGAATATCGTTTTCAAGTACTCCTCGTAAGTAAGGCAAGGATTCTGGATTCAAGAACTTTTCATCAACCATATTCTTACCTATAAAGAAATCCACCATTCCTTTAGGAAGATATTTAAGAAGTCCCGTTCTTGGTTTTTCAATAGCTTCAATCTTATAAATTTTCTCTCTTATTTCATTGATAGGAGCCAAGGCCTCGGTAGAAGAAGCCATTTCGGAAGCACTAGGAAGTGCATCTTGTATATATTTAAGATGATTGTTGACAGAATCTCCAAAATAGAGAATTGTCGATAGATTAGACAAATCAATTTGGGCCACTGGCGTATTCAAAAGACGATTAATACGAGCATCTAAGTCGAGTGATAACTCATAGTCTTTTAGCATTGTTACTTCGTACTTTAAGATGTCATAGTCGGCTCCTAAATATTCGATTCTTCCTCTTAACCAAGAATCTTTTTCCTCTTTAAAAATCGTTTTTACTATCTCTTCTGTCTTCATAGGAACATCTTTTGCGGTCTTTTTTCTTTCATCTTCACTAAAAATAGGTCCATATTGACGATAGAAAAGAAGATAATCAGGCTCATCTGTTGTTAGCATTTTAAGAGTAAGCGGATCTACTCCAAAACAAGAAGTCATTTTTGCAAGCGTCAATTGTTGTTTCTCAAAATAATGAACACTTTCGTTTTCTACAAAATAAAGAGCAAGGATTAAAGAAATATTTCTTATTTGTTCATTGGACAAACCTTCTTTTCTTTCTTGTCCTTTAAGATAAGTATGAATGGCGATTACTTTTTTGAGGTATTCCCCTGTTTTGGGATCCAAACTTTGAATAAGGGCTTCTCCCATACCTCGTTCAATTTCTTCCTTATGTTCTTTTTCTTTTCGAATGCGTTCCTCTTCTTCTTGTTTAAGGAATTCTTTCATCTTTTCATCCAAGTTTTGATAAAGTGGATCGATATTGTTACCTTTTAAAATCAATTCAGCATTTTCAATAAGGGAATAGAGCGTAATATCCTTTTTGGCTTTTCCTTTGTTTATTCCTTCTTTTAAAAGAAATGTATATTTTTGATCTAATACATCTATATCATACTCTTTGGTGTAGGTTTCTCTTTTAGAAGGCGCTAAAAGAATTCCCTTGCTTTCTAAGTAACGTACTAATGCATTTGCATCTATCCTATCCTTCATTTGACTTAACACATCTAAAATGGTTTCTGCTACCGCAATAGAAGGAGCTTTATCTTGATAATCTTCGATATGTTTTAGATAATACCTACAAGCTTCTTTTAAATAATCTTGTACCGGTTCTTTTAAATCTCTAAAGAAAGTTTGATCTAAGTCTCTAATTCTTTGTTTTTCTTTTGCTTCGATATAAGAAGTCATTTGCTTTACAAAATCTTTTCCTATAGTATCTTTATGATTTAACTTTTCAAAGACTACTTTTAAAAACTCAAAAGAAACTTCTTCTGTCTCAACAAAGTTTTGAATAATATTAAGAACCGAAATATCTTGACTGTTTAAATCTTTATTTTCACCTTCATAAATGATAGGACGAAATCTTTTACTTAATTCATAGAAAGGAAGATTGGCATTTTCGATTTCTTCTTCTGTAAGGGGAAGTTTGAGTAATTTCAATACTTTTTCTTGCGTAATACCAAAGTCCATAAAGTAGATGCCTAGTTGGTTTTTGGTATGGCAACTTGCTAAATAGAAAGCAAGGCCTAGTGCATCCTCTTCGTGTGCCAAAAGCATTTTGTTGTGTTTTCCCTCTTTCATTTTAGCCTGAATCAAGGAATAGCATTTCGCTGTATAATCAACTAGGTCTCTAGTATCTCGTTGTAGAGCATTATAGAAATCATGTTTGTCACGGACAAATTGACTATGTTCTAAGACTTCTTTTCGTTTTTCTAAGACTTCATCAAGTGGCTCAAATAAGTTTTTTGAAATCGAGTAACTTCCCAATAAATTATCGATGGTTAAGTTACCTACAAAATGACTATCTAGTAAATGTTCGAAGACTGAGGCAATTGAAGACGATTTTTTTGCATCTTCATAATAACGATAATAATAACTGCGAATAATAGGAAGCATTTTTACTACATCGATTCCTTTTTGCTCTTTCGCTTCCACGGGTGTTAAATCCATCATCAACAACCGGTTGGTAATGGTTCCTTCATCGATTCCAAACGACGTTAATATGTCACTTAGAGGCATTTCATTTTCTTCTAAAATAGAGCAGATGGCAGCTACATCCGTCGCATGGTTATTTCCTTTCTCTCTTACATGGCGCGAAAAATAAAGTGATAGAAATAAAGACAAAGGTGTAATATCATATGATGCTAAAGAAGTTTTTTGATCTAATAAAGCTTGTCTTATCATTACGGCATTTTTAATGTACTTTGTAAGTGATAGAGAGTATCCTTCCAAAAGTTGTTTTTCTAAATCCGCTAAGTATCTTTTTTTGGCTTTTTTAACCTGAGTTTTAAGATGAGGTAGTAAATCTTTATCTACCGGTTTTGCTTTATCAATATTAAAATAATAGTTTAATAATTCATAATTAACTTCCCTTGGTATAAAAGTAGAAGCCTTTGTTAAATCGTTTACATAACTAGGAAAATAGGTTTTGAAAAAAGGTTCTAACTCCATTAAGGAGGAAAGTGTTTTCCCTTTTTGTTCTTGAAGTACTTCTACTACTTTGGCAGGTGGGGCCATCACTCGATTTGTATAAGTAGCATAATCATGATCAAGTGAGAAAAGCGCATTGTGTAATAAAAAGAACAAATTATAAGCACGTGTCTTTTCATCTAATTCTTCGTCGGTCCTTATCATCTCAATACCCGGTATAAGTGGTTGTAAAAAAGAAATGGTTTCTTTAGGTAACACTTGTAAAACCTCATTAAAAGACACACTACTAGGTTCATTTATATTCTTTTTTCTTGTCTCTTTTACAAGTTCTATCGCGTCATTTAAAAACATTTGATGCATTTCATCTTGGGTTGGTTCTTGTTCAACATGAGGAAGTCCTGCGATAAGGTCCTTAACCAATTGTTCCTGAGAGTGATGGCGTAAGGATTCTATCATATCAAAAGATATGGAATCTTCAAGAATATCTCCTAAAATACTTCCAGTTGCAGGTTGAAAAGAAGGCATACATGCTTGTAATTCTTTTTCTATTTTAGCACGATAGGTTTCCATACTAATAGCAGGATGACTTGCCTTATAAACTTCAAAATCACTATAAAGATCTATCAAAGTATATTTTGAATTGGTATAAATACACATCAAAATTTTGTCTACTATGTCATCAATAAGCGAATCACTTTCTTGAGTAGGTGTTAAATCAGGCATATCATAAGGCATATCGTATAATGTACTTTCGTCTCCATCTTTCATATCAAGTCCCCCTTAACGTGAGGTATATACTACCATAAAACAACGAATAAATCAATAAAAAAGGAACCTTTTCGATTCCTTCTATAAAACGATTGCAATCATGTTGTTTGAACCTTTGTTGACAATCTTGGTTAAAGTTGTTTGTAATTTGTAACGGATGTTATCTGGCATTAGACTAATCTTAGACTGAATACCTTCTTGTACAATGACATCTAGACTTCTTCCAAAGATTTCACTTTTCCAAATATTTTGCGGATTGGTGTTATTGTCTTTCATCAAGTAATCAATCAACTCTTTACTTTGAAGTTCGGTACCAATAATCGGTTCAAAAGTACTTTGAACATCGACTCTAATCATGTGAATACTAGGAGCTACTGCTCTTAATTTAACGCCATATCTACTTCCTTGACGCGTTACTTCTGGCGGATCTAATTTCATGTCTTCTAAGCTAGGTGAAGCCACCCCATAACCAGTCTGTTTCACCATTTTAAGCGCATATTTGACTTGATCGTACTCTCTTTTAGCTTCGTTAAATTCTTGGAATAAAGACAAGAGTTCAGCTTTGTTTTTAACATCGATTTTAATGATATCCGTAAGTACTTGATTGTATAGAGGAGCGGGTGCTTCTAGAGAAATCGTCACCACTCCAGTTGCCGGATTGACCTCTGAAATATAGGCTTTGGAAATAGCTTCATTATTTAAGAAGTGATCGGTAATTGTTTCAATATCTCTTAGTTTATTAACGGATACCACACTTTCACGAATGGCATCGATATACGTTTTTTTGACTTGGTGTTTAGCATTTAGAATCGCAATCCACTCTGGCATGTTGACTTGCACTTCTAAAACGGGGAATTCATATAAGGCTTCACGCAAGATATCGTACATTTCTCTTTCGCTCATCGCTTCAATGTTGATAGGAAGTACTGGAACTCCATGTTCTTCTTTTAGGCTTTCTGCTAAACGTTCCGTTTCAGGAAGTGTTGGATGAGTCGAATTCAAAAGCACGATGAACGGTTTTCCAATCTCTTTTAATTCGCTAATAACACGACTTTCAGCATCCACATAGTCACTTCGTTCAAATTCACCAATCGATCCATCGGTTGTAACTACAATTCCAATTGTCGAATGGTCTTTAATGACTTTCTCTGTTCCTAGTTCAGCAGCCTCTACAAAAGGAATCGGATCATCGTACCAAGGGGTCTTGACTAATCTTGGCCCATTTTCATCTTCGGCACCTTTTGCATTATCAATGAGATAACCTACACAATCGATAAGTCGGATATTACAACTAAAGTCATCGATTTGCACTTTTGCTGCTTGATTTGGAACAAATTTAGGTTCCGTCGTCATGATAGTTTTACCCGCTGCACTTTGAGGAATTTCATCTAAAGCTCTTTTCTTTTCATACTCGTCCGCAATAAAAGGTACCACAAGTGTTTCAATCATCTTTTTAATAAAAGTACTCTTTCCTGTACGAACACTTCCTACGACCCCTAGATAAATATCTCCTCCCGAGCGCTTTGCAATATTTTTGATAATTTCTTTCTTATCCATACATTTCTCTCCTTATGCTTTCATTTAAATGTATGTGTAAGTTTTCAAATTATTTCTGTTTTTCCAAAACTTGCATAAAAAAAAGAAAGCCTTATGCTTTCCTTTCTTTACTTAAATAAATTTAAGAAGTCATTCCATTCTTTTTCGGTAAAATCTTTAATGGTTTTTACACCACCTTCGATATCTTCTTTAAGTTTTTCAATCTCTTGTTCTGCATCACCGTAATGTTTTTGAACGAAATCTTTAACATCACTACCAAGTTTAACGGCATCGGTTTCATGTGCTTCTTCACTTCTTTCAGCAAGTAACTCTAATTGATGAGCTGCTTTATAAAGTTCTTTTGCAACTTCCTCATTTTCTTTGGTAATACCGTCTTTTACTTCTGCATATTTTTCTTCTACTGTTTTAACAAGCTCTTCTACTTTTTCTTGACTAACTTCTTCAACTTCAGCTAATTCTTCTTCCGCTTCTTTTTCAATAACAGCATATTCTTCTTTTACTTCCTCCCAATCTTTGGAAAGTGCTTCTTTGGTGTTTTCTCCACATCCTGTTACCATAAATAACATTGCTACAACTGCAATTAAAAGATATAATCCTTTCTTCATTTCTTTCATCTCACTTTCCATTATCTAGTCGAATCTCTTTTTCCCTTTACTAATAATCTACCTTTTTCGGTATCTAAGGTTAGTTCTATGACATCATCCTTGATTGATCCCTTTCCGGTATAACCTAGGGTACCTACCGGTAATGCTAAATCACCTTCTAGTTCAATATGATCTCCTAAAAAGGTGCCATAGTTAAAAGGTATTTCTCGGTGATTTAAAGTAAAACTTCCCGATAGTTGTTGATCTACCGTCCGAATCGAAATAGAACCTGTTTTAGGAAATAGACCTAAGCCTTTTACCGTTACTTTATACACACCAGCGATCATATTTTTCCTCCCTAATTTAAAGTATATCATAAAAGTTAGAAAAAGAAAAAGATTCTTGTCGAATCTCTAAATCATTTTATCTATATTTTTAGGAACTTGGTCTTTCAGAATCGCATTTACAATCTTATCTTCTTTTTCTTTGGATACACTTTTACCTGCAATACCTCCAATTTCTTGGACTAAATCCCTTAGGACTCCTTCATCCTTCATATTGCTATTTTGTAATTTATTAGCAAGCGACATAATGGTCGCTTTATTTACATTGGTTTTGCTTTCTACTTTCTTAAAAAAAGAATCTCCAAACATAAAAATACCTCCTACCATAGTATATGTAAGAGGTGTTTTTTAGATATCCCATTTTCCGGTGCCTAGCTTCTTCTCGTACTTTTCGCGCCTTTTTCGGAATTCAAGCGATTGTTTTTGATATACTTCGAGTGGTATTAACTTTTTTTGATAACGGTCATCTAACATCGCTTGAGCACGATCGAGTCCTTCTAAAACATTTTTAGGGTCTTCTCTTTTAAATAGATTAAACATGATTATTCTCCTCTATTCTTGAATTGAAGGGTAATAGGCGTTCCTTCAAAGTCAAAGTTTTCTCTTATTTTATTTTCTAAATAACGTTCGTATGAAAAGTGAACTAGTCCTTTATTATTGACAAAGAACGTAAATTTAGGAGGCTTTGTTCCTGTTTGAGTTGTGTAGTATATCTTTAGGCGATTTCCTTTATACGAAGGTGGAATATTTAGTCGATACGCATCCATAATGACATCGTTTAAAGTGTTCGTTTTAACTTCTCTTTGACAGTTTTCGCTTACTCTTATGATTTCAGGCATAAGTAAGTGAATTCGTTTTTTCGTTAAAGCGGAAAGGAAAACCACGGGAGCAAAGGTTGCAAATTGGAATTCGGCACGTACTTTTTTAGTGTAATCCGCAATGGTTTCATCTTTGACCGTATCCCATTTATTGACCACTATAACGATTCCTTTTCCTTGTTCTAAGGCATAACCTAAAATATGTTTATCGTGTTCAATAATGCCTTCTTCAGCATTTAAAACTAAGACACACACATCACTTCTAGAAATCGCTTTTAAACTTCGTAAGAGACTATACTTCTCAAGACGTTCATAGACTTTTCCTTTTTTACGCATACCGGCTGTATCAATGGCTACAAACTCTTGTCCATGATAATTAAACACCGTATCGATCGAATCTCTCGTTGTTCCTGCCACATCACTTACAATGGAACGTTCTTCATTTAGAAGGGCATTAATAAGACTACTCTTTCCAACATTAGGTCGTCCTATAATCGAAAACTTTAAGCGGTCATCCACCACTTCTTCTTTTTGTTTAGGAAAATCTTTGACAAGCGCATCCATTAGTTCAATGAAACCGGTATTTTGTTCACTTGAAATGGGTATATATTCTGAAAAACCTAATTCATAAAAGTCGTAGAGGTGTTCTTGATACGCTTTATGATCCACTTTATTGATGGCTACAATAACCCGTTTATTGGCTTTTCGTAATAGATCACGAATCACTAAATCCGAAGAAGTAAGTCCTTCTTTTCCATCGACTACAAAAATGACAACATCGCTTTCATCGATGGCAATCTCTGCTTGCACTTTGATTTCATCACTAAAAAGTTCCTTGGATACTTCAATTCCACCGGTATCAATTAAATAAAAGGAATAATCTTGATACTTTGCTTCCCCATAGATACGGTCTCTAGTAACCCCTGGTGTATCTTCGATAATCGAAATCTTTTTACCTAAAATTTTGTTAAACAACGTACTT
>CANRHM010000013.1 GCA_947630415.1 uncultured Bacilli bacterium
GTATCAATCATTTTTTGATAGATAAAAATAGTAATTCTATATAAAAATCACTTCTAAAAAGGGAGTGATTGAAAAAAATATAGAAACTATACATGTAATAAAGGAAAAAATAGGTAGTTTGTATATAACTTTTCACACTACCTTCTTTTTTAAGGGGTGATCAAGATGCCTAAATGGACTTTAGAACAACAACAAGCCATCGATTTAGAAGGAAGTAACATCATTGTAAGTGCGGGTGCAGGAAGTGGGAAGACCGCTGTTTTAACGGAAAGAGTTTTACGAAAGTTAAAAAGTGGGGTTCGAATTGATCATTTACTTATCTTGACGTTCACCAATTTAGCAGCCAAAGAGATGAAAGACCGGATTCGTGCTAAGATGAGAGAAGAAGCATCTCTAAAAGAACAACTCGATTTATTAGAGTCTTCCTACATTATGACCTTTGATAGTTTTGCTTTGTTTTTAGTACAAAAATATCATTACTTATTAGATCTTCCTTTTACTGTTGGAGTGGGGGATGAAAATCTTATAAAACAAGCGATGCGTAACCTACTAAGACAAATCTTAGATGAAAAGTATGAACAAGAAGATGCCTCTTTCTTAAAATTAATTGAGACTTTTTATGTAAGAGATGATCAAGATTTCTTAGATAGTTTGCTTGCAATTTATAAAAAATTGGATTTAAAATACGATAAAAAGACGTATCTTGAAAATTATATTGCTACCTATTATCATCCGGAGTATGAAAAAACATTACTAGATCATTATGTTTCTTTATTAAAAGACAAAGTAGAAGAAATAAAGTATCAATTATCACTTTTACAATATGAAGTCGATGGAACTTTCTATCAGAAGATGGAGGATGCGCTTATGCCTTTGTTTTTAACAAGTTCCTATGATGAAATCGTAAGTGTCAAAAAAGTAAAGCTTCCTATTTTAAGAGGAGGAAGCGAAAATGCCAAAGAGCAAAAAGAAAAAATAAGTCTCCTTTTGAAAGATCTTGATAAAATGACGCCTTACATGAATCAAGAAGAATTGTTGGATACGTATGATAGTACTAAAAACACGGTGGAAGTTGTAGTCTCTCTTTTACTTACGTTTGACCAAGCGTTTAGTCGTTATAAGCAAGAAAAACAACTTTTTGAGTTTACCGATATCAGTAAAATGGCGATTCGTTTAGTCTCTGATTTCCCTCTAGTCAGGACTTCACTAGCTAATTCCTTCAATGAAATTTTAGTCGATGAATATCAAGATACGTCCGATTTACAAGAATTATTTCTTTCTAAAATTGAAAGAAATAATAGTTATATGGTGGGGGATATTAAACAATCCATTTATCGTTTTCGAAATGCCAATCCATTGATCTTTAAAGAAAAATATGAAAATTATAAAGAAGGTAAATCAGGAAGAAAGATCGATTTAAATAAAAACTTTCGTTCTCGTGAAGAAGTATTGGATGATATTAATTTAATTTTTGATCCCGTCATGGATTTAAGACTAGGAGGAGCATCCTATAGAGAAGATCACCGTTTAATCTTTGGAAATAACGTTTATCGTGAACAAGGAAAACAAGCAAATAGAAACTTAGAAATGGTGACTTATAATCCTATTTTTAATTATTTGAATGAAGAAGTAGAAGCTTTTTATATCGTAGATGATATCAAGAAAAAAATTAAAGAAAAATATTTAGTCTATGACCGTGAACAAGGAACTTTAAGACCTTGTTGTTATCAAGATTTTGTCATTTTAATGGATAGGTCTACGTCTTTTGATTTATTTAAAAAGATTTTTACCTATTGTAAAGTGCCTTTGACCATTGAAAAAGAAGAAAACATGGCTAAAGAAGAAGATTTACTTATTTTTCAAAATCTCATTCATTTGCTTATTCAAACAAAGAAGAAAAATTATGATACATCGTTTTGGTTTTCCTATACTTCGATTGCTAGAAGTTATTTGTTTTCCTATTCCGATGATTTGATTTTTGAAGCGGTTACTAAGAAAAAACCGATGTTGTTATCCATGATGGAAAAAGTAGAAGAAATGTCAAGTATTCTTGATCTATATCCACTTACCTCGTTATGGAATCAAATCTTAGAAAAGTTTTCTTTTTATACTAAAATTATGGAAAGTGGAGAAGTGTCTTCCCATATCAATCGGTTCGATTATTTTGCGGATTTATTAGCATCCCTTGAAGAACAAGGATTGACCGTTTATGATTTAGATCAGTATTTAACTTCTTTAATTGAAAATAAAGATGACCTTAAATATAACGTTTTAGAACCTTCTAGTGAAAGTGTTAAAATAATGACTATTCATAAATCAAAAGGATTAGAGTTTCCAATTTGTTACTATGCTGGACTGTACCGGGAATTTAATTTAAGAGAGTTAAATGAACGATTCTTATATGACTCTGAATACGGAATCGTGGCTCCTTATTATAAAGAAGGAGTAGGGTCAACATTCGTTAAAAAATTGGTTCAAGATAAAGTAACTGAGGAAGAAATAGGGGAGAAGATTAGACTATTTTACGTTGCTTTGACTAGAGCTAAAGAAAAGATTATTTTAGTGTTGCCAGAAGCAAAAAAAGAAAGTACTTTAAACGATGCTTTAGTCGATTTAAGTGTTCGTCTTAAATATCGTTCTTTTGCCTCTCTCATGGAAAGTATTACGTCACTTGTTTCTCCTTATAAAAAAGCAATCAAAGAAGAAGAGTTAAACCTTACCAAAGAATATAAAAAATCACAAAAAGTGAAAATCGATGCTTTATCTAGTACGGAAGTAGATCCTTTTATAGAAGTAGAACTACCAATAAACAAGAAAGTAACCAAAACAACTTCGTATAGTAAAAAGGTATCGCTTTTAACCAAAGAAGATCAAAAGAAAATCGAAGAAGGAAATAGACTTCATCACCTCTTAGAAAGTGTTGATTTAAAACATCTTGAGAAAAGCGAAGTTTTAGAAAAGGACCTTGCTATCCTTCTTCCATTTGCAAATTCGAGTATAGTAAAAGAGGCTAAGAATATTTATCAAGAATATGCTTTTTACGATGAAGAAAAGAAAAAAAGGGGAGTTATCGATTTAATCCTTGAACATGAAGATAAAATTTATATTGTCGATTATAAATTAAAAAACATTGATGATAAAGCTTATAAAATGCAACTAAAAGGTTATCAAGCATATCTATCTAAAAAAACAAAGAAAAAAACGTATCTCTATTTATATTCGCTTCTTGATCAAGAATTTAGAGAGATTCCTTTCCTTGACGAAGAAGTAAGTCCTATTTTATAATAGAAAGAGAAAATAAGAAGAATGGGAAGTGGGTCTATGGATAAGATTTATATTTGTGGACATAAGAAGCCGGATACAGATTCGGTAACTTCGGCCATTACCCTTGCGTATTTAAAGAACCAACTAGGTTATACAGCCGAAGCAAGAGTATTAGGTGAAATCAATAAAGAAACGAGATTTGTTTTATCGTATTTTAAAGTGGATGAACCCAAGTATTTAAATAATGTTCGTCTTCAGATAAGAGATGTCGATTACCATCGTGATTACCATCTGCCGGAAGATGCTTCTATTTTGGAAGTTTACGAGTATATGGTTGAACATCATATTACCGGTGTTCCTTTAGTAGATAAAGAAGGAAATTTAGCGGGACTCATTACTGAAAAAATGCTTACTAAAGCTTTAGTCGAAGGATCAACTAGACATTTTAAAACGAGTTACCAACATCTTTTGTATGCACTTGATGGAGAAGAAATCTTACGCTTTGATGAAAAGATTGAAGGAACTTTAGTCGTTGACGCTTTCTTTCAAGACGAGGAATTAAATAATCCCATTCTACTTTTAGAAAATACAGCGTCTTTTATGGACTATATCAATATGATCGATGCTAAAACGGTTATTGTAGTAGATAATGGTTCGATTGATGAGGAGATGATATCTTTTGCAAAAGAGCATCAAATCAATTTAATGAAGACCGCTAAACCATTACTAAAAGCCGTAAAAAAGGTAAGTCTTGCTCAATCGATTGAGACGATTGAAGAGATTAAAAATCCAACCTCTTTTCAAGAAGCTGATTCTTTCTTGGATTTTCTAGAAGAAAGCAAACGTCTTAAACATAACAACTATCCGGTCGTTGATAAACAAAATCGTTGTCTAGGTTTAATCAGGGTTACAGATATTACAAAGAAAAATAAGAAAAAGGTGATTTTAGTCGATCATAATGAGAAAGAACAAAGTGTAAATGGACTGGAAGAAGCGGAGATTTTAGAAATTGTCGATCACCATAAAATAGGTGATTTGACGACGAGTCTTCCTATTAATTTTCGAAATATGGCGGTAGGTAGTACCAATACGATAATCTATCATCTCTATAGAGAAAATCATATGGAGATTCCATACAACATTGCAGGACTTATGATGAGTGGTATTTTATCGGATACCCTTAATTTGACGAGTCCTACGACAACATCGCTTGATATTGAAGCCGTTCAAGACTTAAATAAGATCGTAAAACTAGATGTAAACGACTATGCCTTGACGATGCTTAAAAAAGGTATTTCACTAGAAGGAAAAACGAAAGAAGACATCTTAACTTTAGATCTTAAAGTTTTTCCGATCAAAGATTTTAAAGTTGCTGTCTCACAAGTATTAACCTTCAATAGTGAAGAGATTTGTTCTTTAAAAGACGATTATCTAGAAGCGATGAAGGCATTGGTTTTAAAGAATGATTATCAAGAGTTTATCTTTATCGTAACGGATTTATTACAAAAGGGTAGTTACTTTTTCTATACCCCTTCGATGGAAAAAGTTTTAATGGATGCTTTTCATTTAGAAAAAGTCGAAGAAGGCTTTTATTTACCGGATATTCTTTCACGTAAAAAACAAGTTGTTCCAGTATTAGTCGATATTATCGAAGGAAAATAGTAGTCTAGATAGACTTTTAGTAGAATAGAATTAAGTAGTTTTATTTACTATATAAGTGGACAAGAAAAGAGGTACTTATGAAAAAGAATTTAATCTTAATTATGAAAGGTTTTTTAATAGGTATTGCTAACATCATTCCAGGAGTGAGTGGTGGTACCTTAATGATTACTTTAGGTATTTATGAACAAGTGATTGCATCCATCAGTCATTTCTTTACGAAACTTAAAGAAAATATTTCTTTTTTGTTTTTCTTAGGTATTGGTATGGTGTTATCACTTCTATTACTAAGTAAAGTGATTGGCTACTGCCTAGATAACTATCCATTTCCTACCACGTTATTCTTTGTAGGACTTATTCTAGGAGGTATTCCTCTTTTATATAACAAAGTCAAAAAGAAACCGAAGACGAAAGGAAACTATCTTGTTTTTGCTCTTACCTTTCTTTTAATTACTATTTTTGCCTTTTTAAAAGAAGGAAATAGTGTAGTCGATTTATCGAATCTATCGTTTTTTGGACTTGTGATGTTGTTTATTGTGGGGGTCATTGCATCTAGTACCATGATTATTCCGGGTATTAGTGGATCTTTCATGTTGATGTTATTAGGTTACTATAAGCCTATTATCGATACCATTCGAAGTCTTACGGATTTTTCTCTATTAGGACATAATTTAATCGTCTTAATTCCATTTGGTTTAGGCGTAGTATTAGGTATTATTGGGGTTGCTAAACTGATTGAATATCTATTGAAGAAATACGAAGTCAAAACGTACTATGGTGTTTTAGGTTTTGTCTTAGCATCCATCATTGCAATTTTACTTCCCTTAATTGGGCTTCCCGTGGATGTTTTACAAATCGTTTTATCGGTTATTGTATTTATCATAGGATTTCTAGTAGCGTATCATTTAGGAGGTGCTTAAAATGGATTTAGGTGTGATTGTTTTAGCGATTATTCAAGGAATTTCGGAGTTCTTACCGATTTCATCGTCCGCTCATTTAATTATTTTTCGTGATTTATTTCATATTGGTTCCTCTATTTCGAGTGAAATGGCTCTAAGTTTTGATATTGCACTTCACTTTGGAACCCTTTTAGCGATCGGTATTTATTTCTTTAAAGATTTTATCAAGATGATTAAAAGTGGACTTACTAAAGGATGCAAGGAAAAAGAAGGAAAACTTTTTTGGTATATCGTAGTAGCTACCATTCCTGCAGGACTTGCTGGTGTTTTATTTGAAGACGTAGTCGAAGACTTTATTCGAAACAATTTTGTGTTAATTGCTTTAGCCTTAATTGGTATGGGTGTTTTAATCTATGTCGTTGATAAAAAAATGACACAAAGTAAAACCTTATCGGACTTAACCTTAAAAGATGCTTTTTTAATCGGTTGTAGTCAAGTTTTTGCCTTGATTCCAGGGTTCTCCAGAAGTGGCACCACCATTGCTTGTGGAAGAGGTTTAAAATTAAAAAGAGAAGATGCGGCTAAATTTTCCTTTTATTTATCCGCTCCGGTCGTTTTAGGGGCGGTATTAGTACAACTCTTAAAAGACGGGGTAGGGTTTATTACTTTAAATTTGGCCCCTTTTGTAGTAGGCATTTTAGTATCCTTTATCTCAGGACTTCTCTGTATTGAATTTTTACTAAAATACTTAAGAAAACATGACTTTAAACTCTTTATGTGGTATCGTATTGTATTAGGAATTATCGTTTTACTTACTGTACTATTCTAAGTTAGGAGGTGCCTTATGGCAGGACTCATCATTACTTTTGTACTAGGCCTTTTTATCATGCTAGGAGCGTCCCTTGTTCTTTTTACTAAAAACAATAAGAATTTTATCGATTTTACATTGAGTTTTGCTCTTAGTGTCATGCTCGTATTACTATTTACGGATTTACTTCCAGAGTCCTATTCGTTATTTATGGAAACACTTCCTGGAATAAAGGGAATTTTTGCCCTTATGGGAAGCATCTTGATAGGTTTTCTTATTCTATTTATTTTAGATAAGTTTATTCCAGATCACGATCATGATACACATAACAAAAAAGAAGAAAGTGATAACTTAGTTCATATTGGCTTGGTGTCGAGTGTTGCTTTAATCATTCACAACTTTATTGAAGGAATTGCCATCTATTTTGTAACCATGAACGATCTATCGACGGGGGTAGCCGCCAGTCTTGGAGTAGGTCTACACAATATTCCTTTAGGAATCTTTATTGCCTCGACTTTTTATCAGTCAACGAAGAACCGTAAGAAAACTTTTTCCATGATTGGGATCGTTTCACTTTCCACTTTCATAGGGGGACTATCGGTCTTTCTTTTAGGGACATCGATTCCGTCCCTTTTAGAAGCCATCGTTTTATCGGTTACATCCGGTATCTTACTTTATATTATCGGTATGGAATTACTTCCTAAAATTTATCATGCTAAAAACGTTCGATCAGCCATTTTTGGTTTTATGTTAGGCTTTCTATTATTCTTAGTTACCTTATTCTTTTAAACAATGGAGGGATTTATGTTTTATACGATTTGTTACCATTTTCTTTTTTTCTTTGGCGTTTCGGTGTTAGGTTGGTTGGTAGAGACTACCTATTGTAGTATTCGTGCTCGTAAACTCAATTTAAATAGAGGTTTTTTAATTGGTCCTTATATTCCTCTTTATGGATGTGGGGGCTTACTCTGTCTATGGTTTCTAAATCGTTATTATAGTGATCCCTTAGTTGTTTTTATTCTAGCTTTTGTAGGTTTTTCATCGCTTGAGTACTTCACCAGTTACTTGATGGAAAAACTATTTAATGCGAGATGGTGGGACTATTCCAATATCAAATACAACATCAATGGTCGTATTGTTTTAAGTAATTCTTTTCTCTTCGGTATAATGGGACTTCTCTTTATCTATTTGGTGAATCCTTTTTATAGCTCGCTTCTAGAAGGAATTCCAGAAGGCGTCCTAGAAATTATTTCTGTTTTATGTTTTCTTGTCTTTTTAACGGATTTTATCGTCTCTTTTGTGATTATTTACCGCTTGAAATCGACCACTCGAAAACTTAAGGATTCGACCAACGAAATTAGTGAGCAAGTAAAAGAAGAACTACAAAAGAATTCCTTCTTAAAGAAACGCTTGCTTGATGCTTTTCCTAAATTACAAACGCATTATGGGGATAAGATTATCGATTATTTACGCAAAAGCATTGATGGTGGTAAACAAGGACTAGCTAGAAGTAAAGAAAAACTAAAAGGCGCTGCCAAACGAAAGAAAAAGTAATAATTAATAGAAAAATAGATTAAGAGAATTAATGTAAAATGTGAGAAGGTGATTTGAGTGTGTAAATGGTATGATAAACCTACTAAACTTTTATCTATTGGCAATAATATAGATTATGTAATGTGTATAGATGAAAATGGTAGTAGTAGTAATTTAACTTATGTATTAAAACAAATATCAAATGAAAAGGAATTAAAAGAAGATGATAAGTATTTTACTATTACTGGTTGTATTTTTACAAAAAAACAATATTTGGATTCAAAAGAATTAATTCAATCCCTAAAAAATAAGTATTGGAAAAATGGTTTATTTTATGATACAAAGTTAGAAAAAGAAAAAGCAGTTTGCTTTCATTCTAGAGATATAAGAAAACATAATAATTGTTTTAATGATAGTGTTATTAATTATAATGAATTTATGGTAGATTTATCTAATGTTATGAGTGATATTCAATGCAAAATCATTTCAATTAGTATTAATTTATATGAATACTTAAAAAGAGGATATACTCATAATGTTTATAATGTGGCTTTTGATTTTCTATTAGAAAGATATATTTACGAAACTCAAAATAAGAAAAAAGGAATAATTATGCTTGAAGCAAGAGGAAAAGAGGAAGATCGAGATTTATTAGAACATATTAGTAAAGTAATTAATAAAACAGGAACTAAACAAATTAGGAGCAAAGAATTGAAATCTAAAATAAGTGGTGTTTATTTTAATCCAAAATGGAATGAAGAGTATAGTTCCACTTATGTAGGTTTAGAAATAACAGATTTATTTTCTTATCCGATTCATAAATTTATAAAAAGAAATGCCAAAGACAAAGCATTTCTAATCTTTGAAGATAAGATTGTAGGATATCCTAATTATAAAAATAAGGGAATAAAAATATTTCCTTAAAACAAAAAATAAGAACTGGATAAACCAGTTCTTACCGTCCGTGATACCACGAACCCCAAAGCAAACTTAGTTGCTTTTGACATAATTAATATAGCAAATATTAAAATATTTGTCAATAATTATGCTATTAATAGTATATGGAAAGAACTTAAAAATATGCAAAAAACAAGAGAAGAGTAATTTATTTTTAGATAAAAATAGTTGCCTTCTTTTTTGCAGGAAATTGGTGTATGAAAACTTTTCTTTTTTACCACAATAAAAACGAAAGGAGAAATGAAGATGGAAGAAGTTCCTAATATTATATCGACTAAAGATTTTGCTTACATTTCGGATATGTTCGAATGGAATTTTACCGCGTGTAAAGAAATTAATCATTTTGCAAACGAAGTAGAGGATGAATCTTTCAAAGATCTACTCATGAATGTAGCATCTATGCATCAAGCCCATTGCCAATTTTTATTAAGTATTTTACAAGGAGATGATACAAGTGAAGAGTAAAAAAGTAGGGAATCCCAAGACGCCTATTAAGGAAACCCAAGAAATGAACGATAAAGATTACTTAAATGCGGTATTAGAACTAGAAAAAAATATGTCTAATAACTATTCCATTGCTTTAAGTGAAGCCAGTAACAACATTTTGTATAACGAATTCTTTGATATGTTTGAGGATACCAAAGATATGGCAAGAGAAATTTACGATGTTCTCTTTCAAAAAGGATGGTATCAATTAGAAGAAGAAAATTGTACCAAAATCAATGAAAAAATAAGTGCCATGGAAGAAGAATTAAAACAATTACCTTAAAGACGAGAAATTCGTCTTTTTCTTTGACTAAAAAACTTTTTTGAATGAAAAGAATATGCTATAATGAAGATAGGATGTGATAATATGCGTGTGGTTATTTGTGCAGGAGGTACGGGCGGACACATCTATCCGGCCTTAGCGATTCTTCATAAAATTAAAGAAAAAGAAAAAGATAGTACCTTTTTATATATTGGTACTACGGACCGGATGGAAGCAACTCTAATTCCATCTTTGAAAATTCCATATGTTGGAATTGAAATGAAAGGATTAGACCGGAAACATCCTTTAAAAAATATTGAAGTCATGAAGACGTTTAAGAAAGCGATTCAAAAAGCAAGAAGCGAGATTAAGAAATTTAATCCCGATTTAGTCTTGGGAATTGGTGGCTACATCACGGCTCCTGTTATTTATGCAGCTAAAAAAGAAGGGTATAAGACCTTTATTCACGAACAAAACCAAATACCAGGCATGTCCAATAAATTCTTAGCACGTTATGCCGATAAAATAGGAGTATCGCTTCCAGAGAGTGTTTCTTATTTTGATAAAGATAAAGTGGTCTATACCGGAAATCCTAGAAGTGAAGAAGTAATTGGAGTGGATCCCATCGATAAAAAGAAATATGGCCTATCAAATGATAAAAAATTAGTTTTAATTGTGATGGGATCACTTGGCTCAACGACCATTTCCAATAAACTAAAAGAGATGGCTTACGATTTTAAAGATGGTGATTATGAAGTGCTTTTAGTTACCGGAAAAGGGTATTACGATGAATTTAGTGCCTTAAAAAACATTCCTAAAAACGTTAAAATTGTGCCTTACTTAGAAGATATGTTAGGGGTTATGAAGAAGACCGATTTAATTATCTCAAGAGCAGGAGCTAGTACCATTGCCGAAATTACGGCGATTGGACTTCCATCCATTTTAGTACCAAGTCCTTATGTAACGCATAATCACCAATATAAAAATGCCATGGCACTTGTCGAAAAGAAGGCATCGCTCATTTTAGAAGAAAAAGATTTTGAAAGTAAAAACTTGCTTCCGATGATTGATTCTATTTTAAACGATAAAGAAAAATATCAAGAACTTAAAATCCATGCTAAAAAGTTAGGTGTTACCGATAGTGCAACACGGATCTATAAAATACTAAAAGAACTAAAGGGTGAAGTAAAGTGAAGGAAATAGTTGAATTATTAAAAGAAAACAATGTAGGAAGAATCTTAGAAAATGTTCCTTTAAGTCATTATACTTCTTACCGTGTTGGAGGAATTGCTCGTCTTTTGGTTTATCCTAAAACGACCGATCAATTGATTCTTCTTTTGAAACTTTGTAGAGAAAATAAGATTCGTCATATGGTTTTAGGAAATGGAAGTAATACGCTTTTTAGTGATAAACCTTATGAAGGCGTCATTATTAAATTAGATGAAATGAACGAAGTCGTGTTTGACAAAAATAAAGTAACGGTAGGAAGTGGATATTCTCTTCAAAAGTTATCTTATCTTGCGGCTAAAAGATCTTTATCAGGGCTCGAATTTGCATCCGGTATTCCAGGAACTATTGGAGGAGCCGTCTATATGAATGCAGGAGCCTACAAAAGTGATATGGGTTACATCGTTTCCAAAGTAAAAGTGTTAACGAACGATTACAAAGTGATATCGATGGTCAACCGGGAATGCCATTTTCATTACCGTAGTTCGTTCTTTCAAAAACATAAAGACTATATTATCTTGGAAGCTACGTTAAATTTAGTTCCTGGTGATAAGAGTACGATTGAAACCATTATGAAGGAACGTCTTAGT
Organism: uncultured Bacilli bacterium; assembly: GCA_947630415.1. Lineage (GTDB taxonomy): Bacteria > Bacillota_I > Bacilli_A > RF39 > UBA660 > Faecenecus. The sequence continues at coordinate 11,686 of CANRHM010000013.1, forward strand.
AGGCGAATGGAATCTCAACCTTTAGAGTTCCCTAGTGCTGGAAGTGTTTTCCGAAATCCCGAGGGCATGTTTGCAGGAAAAATGATTGAAGATCTAGGCTTAAAAGGACTTACTAAAGGAGGAGCCCAAGTGAGCAATAAACATGCGAACTTTATCATCAATATTGGAAAAGCAAAGAGTCAAGACATCATGGATTTAATCATCTTTGTAAGAGATACGGTTTTAGAAAATTATGGAGTTAAACTACAAGTAGAACAAGAATTCATTAATTGGGAGTAACTTATGGCAAAGAAAATAAAGAAAAAGACAAAGTTACGCATTCTTCCATTTTTGATTGCCTTAGGCATTCTACTTCTTGGATGTTTGTTAGGTTATTTGATTTTGACTGCCAAAATTAAAAACATCATCGTAACAGGAAACAGTTATGTATCCGATCAAGCATTAATCGATTTAGCAGGAATCGAAGATTATCCTAGTTTCTATTTAACCTCGACTGATTCCATTAAAAGAAAGATTCTAGCAAATCCTTTTGTGAAAGAGGTAAAAGTCTATCGCGCCTTTTACCATGTCTTAAAAATCGATGTAACCGAATATAAATTACTTTATCAAAATTACACCGATGGCAAAGTTATTTTAGAAGATGGAAGTACCCTTTTAAGTGAAGAGGCCATCTCAGGACTACCTGTTTTATTAAATTATGTTCCAGATACCAAACAAGAAGATTTTTATAAAAAAATGAGTGAAGTTAAAGACGATATTTTAAAACAAATATCGGAAATCACCTATGTTCCAAACGATTACGATAAAGATCGGTTCTTACTTTTGATGGATGATGGCAATAGTGTCTATCTCACTTTAACCAAATTTGAAATGATTAATTATTACGATGAAGTGTTACCTCAATTAGAAGGAAAGAAAGGAATTCTTTATTTAGATTCTGGTAATCACTTCCAAATTATGGAATAGATGGAAACGATTTAGGTCTTTTCATCTTTTTATATTTATATTATAATTAAGATAGAATGTAAGAATAGAAAGAAGCGATGGTATGCGAAAGATTTATACAAGTGTGGATCTGGGAAGTGACAGCATCAAAGTAGCCGTTATTGAATTAATCGATGGTGCCTGTTACAATTTAGCATCGACAACATATCCTTCAAGAGGTATTAAAAAAGGATGGGTCGTGGATGTTAATTTAGCAAGTGCTTCCCTAAAAGAAGCTTTAAAAGAAACAGAAGAAATGTTAGGTTTATCTATCAATCAGGCCATCGTATCCATTCCTTCTTATAACCGAAGTTTTCAAATTGGCGAAGGTTCTGTTAAAGTAGAAGGGGAAGAGGGCATCATTGATTACGACGACGTCATTCGAGTTTTACAAGATGCAACCGTGGGTAAAGTTGAAGAAGGAAAACGTTTAGTCATGACCATGCCTATTTCATTCCATGTCGATCAAGGAGAAGGCGTAAAAAATCCGGTTTCAATGAAAGGTGAAGAACTATCTGTTAAAGCAGTTGTGACCTCAGTTCCAAAAGAGAATGTGGAAAATGTGTTAACGGTTTTAGAAAAGTGTGGGGTTAAAGCGATTGACTTCACTTTAGGTGAAATTGGCGACTATTATGCCGTTAAAAATAAAGAATATGATCGAAAAGTAGGTGCCCTTATCAACATTGGCTACGACACCACAAAGATTGCTATTTATAACAAAGGTATCTTAATTAAAAATGAAATTTTAAAAAGTGGTTCTAAAAATATTGACAAAGATATTCGCTACGTATATCATCTAGATAAGAAAACAGCACGGTATTTGAAAGAAAACTTTGCTGTTAGCAACAAGCGTTATGCTGATGTGAACGATACGATGGAAGTCATTAATACCTATGGTGAAAAGATTACCATCAATCAATTAGAACTTTCAGAAGTCGTAGAAGCGCGGATTGTAGAACTATTAAAAGACGCAAAAAAACAAATAAACGTCTTAACAAACCGTGAAATAAGTTATATAATAATTACGGGTGGTATAAGCGAGTTAGCAGGATTTCAGTATGTAGTAGATAACGTTTTAGGACGCGATGCTGTGACCTTGTCTATCACTTCCATGGGGTTAAGAAACAACAAATATTCGACGGTAGTAGGAATCTGTAAGTATTTTGATGAGAAGTTGACGTTACGGGGAAGAAAGTATTCGATGTTTAGTGAAGTTACACTAGCATCTAGAAAGAAAGAAGAAACCGGAAACGTTCCCCTAGTTAGTAAAGTATTTAATCATATTTTTGATCATAATTAAAGGAGGATTTTTATGTTGGATACGCTAGAGATGGATCAATTAGCCAAAATTAAAGTTATTGGAATCGGTGGCGGTGGAGGAAATGCCGTTAACCGTATGATTGAGTCTGGAGTAAAAGGAGTCGAATTTATTGTTGCGAATACCGATTTACAGGTATTAAATAATTCCCAAGCCGATGTTAAGATTCAAATTGGTGCGAATCTTACCGATGGATTAGGAGCAGGAGCTAAACCGGAAATAGGAAGAGAAGCGGCCGTAGAATCCAAGAAAGAAATCGAAGATGCCCTAGCGGGAGCGGACATGGTTTTCATCACTTGTGGTATGGGTGGAGGAACTGGAACAGGTGCAGCACCTGTTGTTGCCGAGATCGCTCAAAGCTTAGGTGCTCTAACGGTTGCTATCGTTACGAAACCATTTGGTTTTGAAGGAAAGAAACGTATGGAAAATGCGTTAGCCGGTTTGGAAGAGTTAAAGAAACATGTTGATACGTTGATTGTGATTCCAAACGATCGCTTAAGAGAAATCATTGATAAGACAACGCCAATGCTTGAAGCTTTCAAAGAAGTAGATAACGTTCTTCGTCGTGGTGTTCAATCGATTTCTGATTTAATTGCCGTTGTGGGACTCGTTAATCTTGATTTTGCCGATGTTAAAGCCGTTATGGAGAAATCTGGAAATGCCATCATCGGTATTGGTATTGGAATGGGTGAAGATCGTGCTATTGAAGCTGCTCAACAAGCGGTATCTAGTCCATTACTTGAGACTAGTATTCAAGGCGCAACCGATGCCATTATCAATATTACGGGTGGTGCAAACCTAACGTTATTTGAAGCAGAACAAGCAGCGGAAGTCGTAAGAGCTGCGGCCAACACTGATATTAATACCATCTTTGGATCGGTTATCAATGAAAACTTAACCGATGAAGTTATCGTAACCGTTATTGCTACTGGTTTTGATAAAGGACAAGCAAAAGAACCATTATATAATAACATTCAAAATACCCGTAGAAGTAGTGCACCAGCACCAACTCCTGAAAAAGTAGAAGCACCTCAAAGACCAAGTTCTCCATTTATTGAAGATGACGACGATGACGATGGAGAATTCGAAATTCCTGCTTTCTTAAAAAATAGAAATTATTAAAAGAGTTCATGAAACTCTTTTTTCTTTTCGTGGATTTTGTTATAATTAGATTAGATAGATAATCGAGGTGGATGTTATGGCAAAAAGAAAAAAAAGAAAAGAAGAAAATGAAAAGAAATTTGAGCATACTGAAGAATTACTTGGAATTGCTTTTATTATTTTGGCTATTTTAAGTATTGTTCCAAAACCTTTTGGCTTTGTAGGTGAGATAGTTGCCTCTTTTGCTATGTTCTTAATTGGAACAGGTTATCAAGTATTACTTCTTGCCCTTTTTATCTTAGGGTGTTACATGGTTTGGAAAAAAGAATGGCCTAATTTCTTTGAATCTCGTTTAGTGGGTATCTACTGTATTGTATTAGGACTCATTGTTTTAGCACATATCAATTATGTTACGGAAAATAACGGAGATGCGCTTATCATTATTAAAGAAACGGTCAACAATTTGATGGCGAATTTTAACCGTATTGTAGAAGGGAACTTAATTACCTTAAAAGGTGCAGGTATTATAGGTGCCGTCTTTAGTATTTTGTTCACTAAACTTTTTGCTGTAACTGGTGCTTATATTGTCTCTGTGGTCATTATTTTAATTGGTATTTTCTTAACGACTGGGTTCTCTTTCATTGATAAAGGAAAAGAACTTATTATGAAAATGAAACCATCTCACGATAAAAAGAAAGAATTAGCAAGTGATGAAGAAGAGGATGAAGCCGTTGTCTTATCGAATAATCCAGATAGTAAAAAACGTTATACTATTTCTTCTTTAGAAGAATTAAGTAATTTAGTAACACCTGAACCGGAAGAAGTAGTAGAAAGCCCTACGGTGGTAGGAGAACAAGAAGAACCTATTTCAGAAGATGAAAGACCACATCCTGTGGTTCATCACGAATATAAACTTCCATCGATTAGTCTTTTATCGCCTAGTAAAAAAGGAAAGAAAACTTCTCAAGCCGATGTTGAAAAGAACATTTTGACCCTTGAAAAAGTATTACGTGATTTTGGTATTATTGGTCGTGTCGTAGCAGTAACCGAAGGACCTGCTGTTACGCAGTACGAACTTGAATTAAATTCGGGAACAAAGGTCAATAAACTTTTAGGAATTAACCGTGAAATTTCTCTTGCTCTTGCAAAGAAAGATGTTCGTATTGAAGCTCCAATTCCAGGTAAATCCACGGTTGGAATCGAACTTCCAAACGATTCTATCAGTATGGTTAGTATGCGTGAAATAATCGAAAATGTTCCTGCTAACAAAGAAAAGAACAAGTTGTTAGTTGCATTAGGTAAAAATATTCAAGGAAAACCTGTTTTCTGTGAAATCGATAAAACACCCCATCTTTTAGTCGCAGGTTCCACAGGAAGTGGTAAATCTGTTTGCATTAACTGTATTATTACGTCTATTTTATTACGTGCTAAACCGGATGAAGTAAAACTAGTTCTAGTCGATCCAAAGAAAGTAGAATTAGGTAACTACAATGGTATTCCGCATTTGTTAATGCCTGTTGTAACCGATCCTAAGAAAGCCAGTGTAGCGCTTCAAAAAATGGTTGTTGAAATGGATAATCGTTATAATGAGTTTGCAGATAAAGGGGTTAAGAATATCGTAGGCTATAACGAATGGATTGATAAACAAAATAGTAAGCGGAGTAAAGAGGATCAATTAAAGCACATGTATTATATCGTCGTTATCATTGACGAGTTGGCGGATTTGATGATGGTTGCTAGTAAAGAGGTAGAAGACTCGATTATGCGTATTACGCAATTAGCTCGTGCTGCTGGAATCCATTTGATTGTAGCAACCCAAAGACCTAGTACGGATGTTATCACGGGTATTGTTAAAGCCAATATCCCATCCAGAATCTCTTTTGCCGTTAGTAGTGGAATAGACTCTCGTACCATTCTAGACCAAGTCGGAGCTGAAAAACTTTTAGGTCGAGGCGATATGTTGTTCTTACCAATGGGTGAAAATAGTCCTCAACGTGTTCAAGGTGCCTTTGTTTCCGATGAAGAAATTGAACGATTAATTCAACATGCAGTTAATCAACAAAAGGCTGAGTATGATGAACGTTTTACCAATCTTACTGTAAACGATGGACCAGGAGTCGATGATGTCGTGGATATGGAAGAAGAATACGATGATCCACTCTATAATGAAATTGTTGACTTCGTTATTCAAACAAAAAAAGCAAGTGCATCTTTCTTACAAAGAAAGTATCACTTAGGCTACAATCGTGCCGCTAGAATTATTGATTTATTAGAAGAACGAGGTGTAATAGGACCTGCTAATGGAAGTAAACCTCGTGAAGTATTAATTGGAAAGGATCATGATGAAGAGGAGTAATCCTCTTTTTCTTTTGTCCAAAACTGTCAAGTTCAAAAAATTGTCACAGAAAAGTTAACAAAAAGTTGACATGGGGGGGGGCAATTTTATAATAAAAATGTAAACATAGAAAGAAAAAAAGTTTCTTTTTAGTTAACTTTGAAGTTTTTATAATAAAAAGACTTTATAATGAAAATAATAAATATAA
>CANRHM010000014.1 GCA_947630415.1 uncultured Bacilli bacterium
TAGGTAACGGTAAATGGTACACCATTAGAATCAACTGGGTAAATTCCTTTTTTATGGTCAGCATAGTATGAATCTAATCCCGCTGCTTTTAATTCTTCTAAAGTGGCATCTTTAGTAAGTTGATGAACAATCGTCGCAATCATTTCGACATGGCCCATTTCATTGCAACACTTAAGTTATCAACTAAAATGACAATAGTTCAACTTTTAATTTAAAATTATCCTTATAGTAACGGCCTCCTTTATCTTTGGTGTAAATTCCTTTTTTGATAACAAGTTTTAGTAATTCATTTCTTTGTGAAGGTTTTAAATCTTTATTATAAGTTGTCAACACTTCCTGCAATATCGGTATAGCCTTTTTTCTTTGATTAAGAGTTTCAAATCTATTTGTCGTTTTAGATAATTCTTTTTTTTGATTTATTAAATTCTCTATTTTTTCGTTAAGGACATTAGACCTTTTAATAAATAAATCTTGAGTGTATGCACCTGTTTCTACAAATTCACATGCTTTTTCTAATTGTTGTTTTGTTTTCTCGATTTCTTTATCTAGTATTTCTAAAAGTTCATTATTTCGTTTGGTTTCTTTTTTTACTTCTTCCTCATAATTATCAACATATCTTATATAATCATTTAGTAATATTTTTAAAGCATTTAATAGTCTGTCTTCTACTAATTCTAAATCACTACCTACACATTTACATCTTGGACGATTACATAAAAGCGTATCTTGATGAGGTGCATTTATAACTTCTATAAAAGTAGTTATTGGCTTATCAAATTCTGCTGTTTTAATATTAAGTATTTTTTTTAATTCAAACCATTTATCTGCAGGTGGTATACTGAAATGTGCAATATCATTAGCAAACCAATGTGCTGCAGTATTTTTAGAAACATTTAATTTTCTGGCTATTTCGCTTGAATATGTACTACCTTTATGTTCTCTTAAAATTTTCCTTAATTTCTCTTTATCTATATCATAAGCACGTTTTATAACAGGTTTAGCGTCTTTTTTCTGAGTATAAGGTCTTCTGGTCATATTACTTCCACAATAACCGCATTTAAGTAGATCTACAAGAGGGTTTTTTATTTCATCGTTTTCAGGAATAGTTTTAACACTATTATCTTTGAATTTTTTAGCTATTTTTTTACCTGTTTCTACATCTAAAATAGGTTCATGTCTTCCCTTAACGAGCATAAAATCTTTATTATTAGGACATTTTTTTACTATTTTTCCATTTATTAAAGTTTTTATGGTTTTTCTTCTATTCCATGTTAGATAACCATAAACAGGGTAACTTTGTAATATGTTTCGTATCATATTAGCTGACCATATTTTAGATTTTCTGGGGGTTATTTTTAAATAATTGAAATAATGTGCTATATTTGTACATCTCATATCATTTAATTCAATTTTTAATACTTCTCCAGGTTTAAACATGTCATTTTGAATATGTATTTTTTTCTTATCAATATTATAAATTGCCGCTATTTTTTCTAATGTATCATTTTCCTTAATTTTGTAAGTAACACTTTGACGGTCAACAGTTAGTTTTAATTCCATTCCTACTTTTAAGTTTAAATTAGTTGTTACTATATTAGGTTTATGTGTACCAAATTTTTTAGAAATTGTTGTTACAGTGTCGTCATTTTTAACTGTATAAGTAGTGTATAAACCATTTAAAAATAAATCTGCCATTAATCTTACAATATTAGCTTCTGACTCGTTTTCCACTAAAATATATCCTTTTTCATCGGGTAATTTAATTTTATTAAAACCATATGGTAAGTCAGAACCGATATATTTACCTTCTTTTACGCTTCTGATACGTCCACGTTCTAATATTCTTTTTGTATATTTTAAATATTTACGTGCTTGGAAAAGGCCATCTTCAAAATACGATAGGTCGTCTTCGTTATCTAAATTATATATTTTTAATGGTGTTATTATTTTTGTTTCTGTATATTGAAAGGTTTGAGCTATTATTCCTTGATCCATAGTATTACCACGTGCAAGACGTTCTATTTCAATACACACAACACCTATGTAATAAGGGTCTTCTATTAAAGATAATACTTCTTGCATAACAGGTCTATCCTCTATGGTATCTCCAGAAACAACTTCTCTGTATATATTATGTTCTGGTATAGGTTTACCAAAAATATTAGTTATGAACTCTTGCAATTCTCTTTCATGTCTTTGTAAAGTTTTTTCAATAGATTCGTCCTTATAGTAGTCCATATCTTTACGTGATTTTCTTAAATATATTATTAATCTTTCTAAAATTTCGTCAACTGTTAAATCTGTTGGCAAATTCATTATTTCTAAAAATGTTTGTAAATTCATTATTATAGCACTTCCTTTATAATTAAATTTATGCTATAATGTACTAGAAAAACCTAGTCATTATAGCGCATACTATATTGTTTAAAGTTTGATAGCTTATGGGTTTTTCATTTCAACGCTTCATGTTCGCGCATGAAGCGTCTTTTTTTATTTTTCAATAAAACATATTAATTTATTATCTTCTAAACAATTCATAGTTATTTTTTCTTTAACTTCATTTTGTATTGTTCCAACAACTTTACCATTATTTATTAATTTATTATTTTCCACAATAAATGCTTCACCATTATTAAAATCTTGCAGTAATTGAACGTCATATACTTTTAAATAACCATTTTTGCATATTATGGCAATTGTATAATTTTCTCCGTCGTAATCATATATTAAACCATATTCATATTTACTACAAATATCATAATATTTTTTATCTACTTTATTAGTGATTTTTATGTACTTTCCACTTGATCTATCATAAATTGTAAAGTAGTAACCTTCTGTATTATCTGTTACTTCAATAGATACAAATTTTCCTTTATAGTAATTGAATTTTTCTTTATTACTTTTTACAGTTATTAATTGTAATGGTACTTTGTTGTCTGGTTTCTTTTTAAATAAGTTGAACATTTTTAATTCCTTTCATTATAATTCTTTTATAATAGCTCCAGGGGGTGCTGGCTATGCGAACAAGATTTGATCTATTGTATGAAGAATTACTTAATAATCATGTCAACATAGATCTATTTATTGTTCTAGTGGAGTATATCAAATAGGTATACTTCTTTTTATTTCTTTTTATCAATGATAAATTCTTTATTTTTTTCTATAAATTTCATAAGTTTGTCAAAATTTTCTTCTGTTAAATCGTCATTGTCAAAAAAATCATTTTCTTGCATAGCTTTTTTTAATTTATCTTTTAAATTTACTGCAGCTTTTATTTCTTTCCATCCTAGTAAATAATTTGCGTCTACATCCAATGCTTTACATAGTAGAAATATTGTATCAGCGTCAGGTTTACTCGTTCCTTTTTCCCAATTTGAAATTGCGGTGTTACCAAAGGTCATATCTTTATTACTTATTAATTCTGCTAGTGCTTCTTGAGTTAACCCTTTTTTTAATCTTGCACTTTTAATATTATCTCCTAATGACATCCTTTTTATCACCTCTCTTGTTAACGATTATAACATTTTAAAAATGTCAAGTAAATATAAAAATTCAAGAAACTTGAATTTTTATTCAAAAACTTATTGACAATATTCAAGAAATATGGAATAATGAAAATAACTTCAAGATACTTGGAGTTAACAATAAAGAATAGGAGGTGTAATATGAGGGTTTACGAAAGACTAAATAATTACATTAAAAGTAAGGGGCTTAAACAAAAATTTATATCTAATAAAACAGGTATACCAGAAAATACTTTAAGTATGATACTTAATGGTAAATGTAATTTATCAGCGGATAATTTAGTAGATATTATTATTGCGCTAAAAATTGATCCAAATGATATTATCCATCAGGACAAAGAACCAACAGCCGAAATATCAGACACTAATTAACATAAAATTTATTGAGGTGTTGAAATGAAAAAAATAATAAGCTATCACAATAGGTCGGTGGTTACACGTGGCCTTAATTAAACAAGTAAACTTAGGACAGTCCCAAATAGAATTTTATATTGATAATTTACCAACTAAGGAACAATTTAGAGAACGTTTAATTGAAATATACGACCTTATAAATAAATTCGCTGTTGACGCAGAAAAACGTGGTGTAGATACTTCTAAGTGGTTCTATTCTAAAAAACAAATTCAAAAGTTAAAAACAATTAATAGTGATTTATTTATTTAATTCTGTTGAAAACTGTCACGTTATTAGAAGGAGCATTTATGAAAAAAACAAAGTTAAAACTTAAAAAAAGGGTAAAAGTAACCTTAGTTATAATTATAACTTTAATACTTACAAATTTAATTATGGAGGGAGCAAAATACTCTGAGAAGTTGGCTAATCAATGCGATGAAGATAAAGGATATATATGTAGTTACTATGATATTAGGCAATATTCTCTAGGTAAATAAGGATATGAAAAAAAATTATAAAAAAAGATTTATGAATTGGATCAGAACTCATAAATCGAAATGTAAACTTTCTTATAATTTACTCTCTAATTATACCATATTTTAGGGGGAAAAGTCAAAAATGGGAAATTGGAGGTAAAGATATGAAGAATAGCTTTATTATATATTATCAATACGCCGAACATTTTGAGTTATTAACTGACGAAGAATTAGGCCGTCTTATTAGAGCTATGCTTCTCTATGACAAGGACGGAACTTTACCTCAATTTGATGGAGTTTTAAAGATGGCTTTTAGTTTTGTTAAAACTCAACTTGATATTGATAAAGACAAGTTTAAAAACATTTGCGAAAGAAACAAAAGAAATATTAAAAAGAGGTGGTATACCAAAAATACCACTGGTAAAACTGGTATACCAGAAAATACCAAAAATACCGATAATGATAATGACAATGATAATGATAATGACAATGATAATGACAATGATAATGACAATGATAATGATAATGATAATGATAATGATAATGATAATGATATTAATAATAGTGTGTGTGTAAAAAAAACGTGCACGCGCGCGAGAAAAGATAATTGTCATTTAGGAAGTGATTATAAATCAGAATCATGTTATTACTGTATGAAAAAAACAAAATGTAAGAAACCAGAGTCTTCTGATTTCAAATTAAACCATCCTTATGAAAGTTTTGAGGAGTGGGATAAAAGGAAGACAACTTCTATGAATAAGACCATAGAAAACTTAAAAACTAAAGGCCAGCCGGTAGATATGAGTATATTTGATTACGACTGGTTAAATGATAATGAATAAAAAAGGAAGGAAGATTTATTTATGAAAATTACAAGTGTTAAAGTAAAAAAATTAGAAGAAAAGGAAAATACTCGTTTATTAGGTTCAGCTAGTGCTGTAATAGATAATGAATTTATAGTTACAGGTATGAAAATAATTAAGGGAAATAATAGATTATTCGTAGCTATGCCTAGCGAAAAAATGCCAGACAATACTTATAAGGACGTTGTTCATCCGTTAAATACAGAGTGCAGACAAAAATTTGAAGACGCCATACTAAATGAATATCATAAACTAGGTGAAGAATCAATAAAAGATAATGAATAATATTTATATTTATTACTAAATCAAGGAATTAAAATGATTATAAGAAATGAGCTTTGGAAAACTTTAGAATACGATTCAAGATACCAGGTTTCAAATTATGGCCGTTTTAGAAAGAAGAACCCCAAAAAAGGTTATAGATATTTAAAGCCATTTAAAAAACATAATTTGTTTTTAGTCAAGATTAAAGATAAAGATATGAATTGCGCTAGGTTAGTAGCTAATGCTTTTATAAAAAAATTATCTATTAATGATAGAGTGTACCATATAAATTGTCATAAGGACGATAATCGTTATCAAAATTTAGAAATTGTTTCTTTAAAAAAATTGGGTAAATTAACTGGCCACATATCAAAATCTAAAAGAGTTGTTATGATCAAAAATAATGATATTGTGAAAATGTGGTCATCCGCTAGACAAGCAGCTAAAGAATTATATATTTCTTATCAAACCGTTAATGATTATTGTAATGATAAGGTTCAACGTCCAATGTATAACCTTATGTGGGAAGAAAACTATTTTAAGTAATTTCAAAGTATGTTTATAAAAAAGGAGGTATAAAATGAATATTTTATTAATATTATGTTTAATTTTGTTCGGAGTGGATATAGGTATGATCGTTATGTATTTAATATATGGCTCTTTATTAAACGATTATCGTATGAGAACTAAAACATATCACGAAGAGTATCTCAAAAATTCATATATTAATAGTTCTATTAAAGATTATGTTATAAAACAACAAAAAATGCTTAAGAATAAGTCAAACACGGCTTTAACTAAAGAAGATTATTTAATAGCTGGTAAATATTGGGGTTATAAAGATACAGAATTTAAAATGCGGTTGTTTGAACAACAAGTCGATGAATTTTTAAAAGATTAGAAGGTACTATATATGCCTAGAACTTTTAGAATAACTTATGGTCGTAAAACAGTTAGACCATTTAAAAAAGAAGACATAAACAACATGCTAGTTATATGTAAGAAAATATATACAAAAGCATTAGAAAATAGCGACAAAGAAACGTATAAAATATGGCGCCGTAATTATATGATTTTACATTTAGGTAGAAATTTGGCCTTTCGTATTGAAGATTTAATGCAATTAAAAACTGATAATTTTAAAAATGGTGGAATATATACTCGAGAATTTAAAACAGGAAAAGAGCAGTCATTTGATTTACATCCCTCTTTAGCAAAAGATATAGAAAAATACATAAATGATATGGAACTTGTTGAAGGCGAGTATTTATTTCAAAGTAGGAAGGGTATTAATAAACCCATTACACGGCAAAGAGCATGGCAAATTATTAAAGACTTAGCAAATGAAGTAAAAATAAGCTATGTTGTTGGAACTCACTCATTACGTAAGTATTTTGCTAGAACATATTATGAACAAACTGGTGATTTAATTGGTTTAAGTAAGTTATTAAATCACTCCAGTGTATATGTTACTTTACGTTATATTTGCTGGGAAGAGGAAGACAAAGATTTCAAAAGGAAAGGTTTTTATATAGGCTGATAATGAAAATATCTGTTTTAAATGAAGAAAAAAGAGAAAGCGCTTTATGGTATTTAATGAGTGACTTTTTCTATCGGTATAAATGTACTTGCGGTTTAAGTGATCCTAAAGATCCAAATTATTATCAGTTTAAAAAAAATAAGTAGCAATTTTACAAAATGAAAAATAGCAAATTGATAGATAAAAAATTATTTTTCCATTATTTAAAAAAACATTAATATTTCTAGGAAAAAATGATTTTTAAAAGTATGATTTACAAATTTAACAGAATTAAGTCATTTTGTAAAATTCATAATTATAGAAATGAGGTATATTTTATGAAAATAACAATTTATGAATTATTAGAACTTATTAAAAATGGTAAAGCACCTAAAAAAATTAAAGTAACAGGACGTATTTATGAATTTGATGAAGAACTAGATTTATATACTACAATAGACGTTTATGATGGACTTAATACGTGTTTAGGTGGCGTAACAGGGGAAATTAATTTAATAGCAAATGCTTTTAATGATATAGTTGAAATTCTACCAGAAGAAAATGATGAGTGGGAAGATATAGAAGAACTTCCAAAATTACATCCTACCGATTACTCGTATGATACAGCAGTAGAAAATAGAAAAGCAATTAATCAACTTATTAAAAATCAAAACTACTTAAAAGAAAAGTCGGAGGGTAAAAATGAAACCTTGTGAAACCTGTGAAGAAATAAAATATTGGCAAGGACATGGAGGGAAAAATTCTAAAGAAAAAATATTTGCAAAAATTTCGATTTATATTTGGAAAAAAACACAAATAGCAATTAAAGGCAAAGAAGTTAGCAATATTACAACAAAAGCGTTTGATTTAAATTATTGTCCTACCTGTGGTAAAAAAATAGAAAAGTTAGAGGAAAAATAAAATGCAAACATATACCATTACCTATGATAAAAAAGAAATTAATTTTAAATATGAAGATACTAATCAATTAATATCTATACTCAATGAAATTATAATTTTATTAATGAAGTATAAAACCGTTGATGAATTAAATAAATCTTTAAAAACTTTATATTTAACACAAGTCAGTGAAATAGAAGTAAAGGAAACAAAATAAAATGAAAAATAAAAAGAAAGAATGTAGCTATTGTCATGCAGAAATAAATACTGAAAAAGATAATTATTTTATTTGTCAAGATAATTTTATACAAACAAAATATTTTGATACAGAAGATGAAAATATATTTTGCCGTCAAGAATGCTTTTGTAATTATGTTCAATTAGAAAAAATTGATCCAGAAGACAAGGAGTGATAGATAATGAAAAAATTATTTCATAACAAAACATTTATAACAATTATTTGTACGTTATTCTTAATTTTATGCTTTGTAATTAGCTTATTTGTTTATAGGTGGATGTTTAGGTTTATAACAGGATAGGTGGTAAAGATGAATAAAGATATTACATTGGAAGATTTAGGATATAAGTCAGAAGAAGCAGAAGATTATATCGAATATGAAAAATATGATGATTATAATTGCTTAGAAATTTCTTTAATGTTTTGGAAAAATGGTTTTAATAAAGTAACAATTAGAATTAGAAAAGTAGTTTGTGCATTAGATATTCAAGAATTACAAGCAATATATAACAAATGCAAAGAATTAGGGTGGTTAGATGAATAAAGAAGAAACCGAAAAAGGTATAAGACTAGACCAAACGAAAAAAGTGTTTGAATCAGTAGCAGACGCAATAAATAATGGCAGTATATCATATCGGAATTTAATTTATGATAAATTAGGTTTTAAAGGTCATTATGACGAATTAATAGTAGGACTAACTATAACAAATGCTATTGTTGATTTAGAAGAAAAAGATAAAATTATTGATAAAATACTAACTTCTGGATGTTTTGAAAATGAATGTCCGTTATCAATAGTTTTTGATACGCCAGCATTAAGCCAAAAAAAAATAGAAAAAATGTGCAATTGTGATAATTGCAAAGATACATATAAAAAATGTTGGTTAAAGTATTTTAAAAACAAAATAAAGGAAGGTGAAATAAAATGAAATTAGAAAAAGAAACTATAATAACAAATGTAAAAAGAAATGCTGTTTATTTTACACTTATTTGTGACAGTGTATTAAGCCAAAAAGAATATGAAAAATTTTGCGATTTTATGAATAGAAAAGTAAAACTAACTTTAGAAGTAGAAGAACCGATACTTGATGAAGCCGAAAGAAAATATTTAAGCGGTGTTATTAGACCTTTTAGAGATAGAGTAAATTATATAAAAAAATTAGGTGGATCGCCTACTCAATATATTTCTATTTCTTTAAAAGATGATTTTCCTCTTTTATTTCCTTACTTTAAAAAAAATACAATGTACAAAGATATGGAATTAAATAAAGAATATACATTAGAGGACCTCGGACTATGAAATTAGAAGTAGGAATGTATGTTAGAACTAAAAAAGGAATTGCTAAGTTAATTGAACAAATAAATGACGTAGAAAATTATTGGTTTGGTTTTTGGATAACGGACAGATTTTTAATGATAAATGATGATACTGAATATATACACGAAGTAGATATAATAGGAGAACCTAGTTTTGATATTATAGATTTAATTGAAGTCGGAGATATATTGCATGATAAAAACGATAATGAATACTGGACTGTACAAAGAATAGAAAAAGACGAGTCAGGAAATCCTTCCATTCAAATAGAGTGGGAAGGTTTTGAAAATGAAGAAGAATTTTTAAATGCTATTGACGAAATTATTACAAAAGAACAAGCAAAAAATATAAGTTATAAGATAGGAGATTGAATATGATAGGTTTGATAGAAAAAGTTAAAAATACAAAAAAACATTATTTATCAAATGATCAGTTAACTTCGTATCATGTTAAAAAAATTACAAAAAAAGAGCTTCGTAAAAGAGTAAATACTTTAGAAAATGAATTAACGGCTCTGAAAAACGTAATTAAAGAAAATTTGTTTAGTGAGTTAATGGTTAGATTAAATGAACCAGAAGAAATTAAAGCATTAAAGGAAGAAAACAAAAAACTTAGAATTAAAAATAGGTATTTAAAAAAACGATTATGTTATAACGAAAAATTTAATAAGAGTGTAGATAATGAATCTATTAGAAGAACGTCGCTATAGTAGTGTATTATCAGAGATAAAAGTTAAATGTTCTTGTAGTCATATTTTGTTTTTTCCTTCTTTTGGTCCAGATATTAAGATATGTGATTATTGTGGTAGAAAAGTATACAGAAATAAAAGAATAAAATTCAAAGATATATTATTACATAAATTAAAAAATAAAGGTGGTGTTAATAATGATAAAAACGCATAATACTAGTTGGAAAGTAAAAAAAGTAATAATTAACTTTAATCAAAAGCAATGGCGCCAAGATTTTGGAGCCTATGTTAGAGATAAGTTAAATTGGTATGGAATTGTTAAAGTTTCAAAAGCAAATAAAGTTTTAGACATAGATACTAAAGCTAAAAGTAGTAAAACTTTTGAAGTTTATAATGATAATGGAAATTCAGTTGTAGTACATTTTCAAAATAATAATGAAATTATAGGATCTACTAATGAAGATTTAATAAAACAATATTTTCAAGAACGTGGTTTAAAATGAAACCTAAAAAATATAAGGACCAATGCGACTGTTGTAAAAAATTTGATTATTTAAAAGGTTGTTCTAATGGTATGTGTCTTTGTGAAAAATGTATAAATAAGTTCCAACTGCCAAAAAGACAACACCAAATGACAATATTCGATTCAATAGTAAGAAAATGAATGCTGAATTTTAAAGAGAAGGAGGAATGATTATGTGGTTAAGTATTATAATCGGTTCAATAATAATTTATGCAGGACTTGACAATTTAGCTAATAAATTAAATAATAAAGAGTAATAAAAACGGAGGTAAGATATGGCTGATATTGTAAAAACAGCCAACGAAGAAAAATCAAAAGATTCAATTGACTATAAAACAATAGTTAGTTACATTTTTAAAGAACTCAAAACTCGTAAATTACTTCGTGAGATGTCTACTTATAAAAACACGGAATCGCTTTTATATAAATATAACGATTTAAAAGCTTCTATAAAAGACCGCGAAGAAGAAATTAAAGAAATTAGAAAATATGGGTTACGGGGTAAATCTAAAAGTATTTCTAAAATACCAGAAGGAGCTCATATAGATCGTGAAGATTTAGAACAAGATATTGTAAATGGTTTAATTAAAGACGTAAAGAAAACGCAATTAATCATAAATCGTATTGATAGAATTTTAAAGAAGCTTGGAAATGATAAGTACATCGAAATAATTATGTTAAAATATTTCGAGGGAAAAACTCAGCAAGAAATATCTGATTATTTTGCTAAAGATCCAGCAACTATATGGCGTAATAATCGACGTCTAATCGAGGAAATAAAAGTATATTTATTCCCTAATGATGTAATAACTGAAATAACTAATACTTGACAAAAATGCAATAACCTACGCAATAATGGTGTTGTTGACATAGCAATTTTTAAATAATATAATGTGTACAATGGAAATATTAGAAAGTGTAAAACACGTCTGTTAAGGCGTGCTTTTTTATTCTTGTTTATGAGGTACTATTATGGCCAAAGATTTTGCCAAAGACTTTTATCAGTCTACTGCTTGGCGTAAGACACGTGCTTATATATTTAATAAGCAACATGGTGTTTGTGAACGTTGCCATGGTGAAAATGGCCCGGGTGCTATTGTACACCATAAAATATACCTAACACCTTCTAATATCCATGACCCAGCTATTACACTGGGAGAGGATAACTTAGAGTTACTATGTAGGGTATGTCATGCTATAGAGCATGAATCAGAACTGCCAGTAGATAAGAACTTAATGTTTGACGAAGAAGGTAACTTAGTCGAGAGGAGTTTTAATAATGACAATAATAATTATTACTAATTATGGCTGCTATACTTATGATGTTAAGTATAATCGTAGCCGTGAAGAATTAGCGCAAGCTTTAGACAATGGTCCTGTATATCTTGAAACTCTAGGTGGGTCAAATATTTTTATAAACCCTATTAATGCTGTTATTATTGAAATTCGAAACACCCCCCTTAAATAAATTATCTATCCTTTCTTATGAACCGCGCTTGAGTCCTTTTTCGGACCGCTTCGGTCGTATGAGGGGGGTGTAGTAAAAGGTGGTGAAAATGTGGAAGAAAAAGAAGTTAATTCTAAAGAATTAAAAAAAGTTGAAGAAAGAGATAAGGAATTAAAAAAACTAAAAAAAATCTTTAAAAATATACCTAAAGATAAAAAGAATTTAGTTGAAAAACTTATCGAAACTGCAGCTTTTATGTCAGTAGAATTAAAACTACTTGAAGAACACATCAGTAAATATGGTGTATCAGAAGAATATCAAAATGGCAAAGAACAACATGGTACAAAAATGTCTACTGAAGCTAGCGCATATAACACCATGGTTAAAAATTATACTTCAATTATTAAACAGCTTATTGAATTATTGCCAGATGGTTTACCTGGAACTAAAGAAGGTAATGCACTTATGAATTTTGTTACTAGACCGAAAGGGAAATAATGAATTACATACGCGAGTATAATAACAAAATACAGTCTGGCGAGATAATAACTAGTAGGAGAGTAAAAGAAGTATATGCAAGACTTGTTAAAGAAATGGACGATGAAAACTCGCCCTTTTATTTTGACGAAAATTCGGCTAATAGACCAATAGAATTTACAGAAACTTTTTGTAAGCAATCTCAAGGAGAATTAGGAGCAAGTCTTAAACTTGAGCTATTTCAAAAAGCGTATGTACAAGCACTATTTGGTTTTTTAGATAAAAAAACTGGCTATCGCCGATTTAATGAAACTATGTTTCTTGTTGGTCGGAAAAATGGAAAAACAACTTTATTATCGCCAATAGCATTATATTTGTTAATGGCTGATTATGAAGGTGCAGCAGAAGTTTATTCGGTAGCTACAAAAAAGGATCAAGCAAAAAAAGTTTTAACAGAAGCGTGTAACATGGTAAAACAAAGTCCAGAACTTAGATCTGTTCTTAAGAAACGGCGTAATGATTTATATTTTAATGCCACGTCGTCTATATTTGAGGCTTTAGCTTCTGACTCTAACACGTTAGATGGTTTAAATAGTCATGCCGTAATTATCGACGAATTGCATGCTATTAAAGATCGTAATTTGTACGAAGTTATGAAACAGTCTACATCTGCACGTAGACAACCATTAATTGTAATGATAACTACAGCAGGTACTGTTAGAGAGTGTATTTATGATGATAAATATGATTATGCTTGTAGAGTAGCCGACGGAGAAGTTAAAGACGATCATTTCTTACCAATTTTATATGAACTTGATAATCGTAATGAATGGACTGATCCATCATGCTGGGTTAAAGCTAATCCTGGGCTTGGAACTATTAAAAGTTATAATACACTAGCTCGTTTTGTTGAAACTGCTAAAAATGATCCTAAAGAATTACCAGGTGTTTTATGTAAGGACTTTAATGTTCGTGAAAACGATAGTAACGCTTGGTTAAGTTTTGAAGAAATAAACAATACAGAAACTTTTGATATTAAAGAAGTTGAAAATACTTATGCAATAGGTGGATGTGACTTATCAGCTACAACCGATTTAACCTGTGCTACTTTATTAATTCGTAAATCTTCTTCTGATCAAAAAATTTATGTATTACAACATTATTTCTTGCCACAAGCTAAAATTGATAAACTTGATGAAAAAAATACACAAGAAGCACCATACAAAATATGGCGTGATAGAGGACTGCTTACTGTATGTGCTGGTAATCGTGTAGATTATTCACAAGTTACGCAATGGTTTTGTCAAATGCAGCAACAATTTAAAATAGATCCTATTTATGTAGGGTATGACCGAGCACTTGCAGGTTATTGGGTAGATGAAATGAAATCTAATGGTTTTAATATGGAGTCAGTTGCTCAAGGACCATTTACTTGGAGTCAGCCTATGCGTGAAATGGGTGCTGCATTAGCAGATAAAAAGGTTAATTATAATAATAACCCTATTTTAAAATGGTGTCTTAGTAATACTGCTGTTAAAAAGAGTGGTATTAATAATATTCAACCAGTAAAAATTAATGAAAGTCGAAGAATCGACGGAGCCGTGTCTTTATTAAATGCTTGGGTTTTATATGTAAAGTATTATGAAGATTATATGTATAATGTGGGGTGATCTTATGAAGAAACATAGAGGCTTATTTAAAACTATATTTGGTGAAAAAGATAAACCAATTGAAAGTGCAACAGATTTTCATATCTATAGCTTATTAAATTCCTTCAACTCTACGTTCTATACCAATACAGGTAATATTTGGGATATGGATGTTGTTAGAAGTTCGGTAGACGCATATTGTAGAAACTTTGCTAAATTAAAAGCTAGACATGTTAAACCTGGGGTAACTACAAAATCACCGTATGAAAAATTATTAAACTATAAGCCAAACCCTTTAATGGAAGCTTATAGTTTTTATTATAGAGTAGCAGCTAATTTAAAATTAACAAATAACGCTTTTATTTATCCAGAATTTTCTGTAGACGGAAGATTAGTAGCGTTATGGCCGTTACTTTCTACTCAAATTGATTTATTAGAAAAAAATAATCAATTATATTTAAAGTTTATATTTAGAACCGGAAAACTTAAAGTTGTTCCTTATGAAAGTATCATACACATGAGAGGTCATTATTTTGATCATGATATTTTTGGTTCTAAAAATACAGCTTTAAAACCAGCTCTTGATACCGCTACCGCTATTAATCAAGGTGTGTCTAACTCTGCTAAGTTAATAAATAGTATAAGAGGTATTTTATCGGCGCAAGTATCTACGAAGGATGAAGATTTAGCTAAAATAAGAGATAAGTTTGTTAGAAATAACTTTGAAGTGTCGTCTAATGGAAGTGGAGTTGTAGTTACCGATAATAAGCTAAGCTATACTCCTATTAATGAAAAATCAACCCCTATTTCTTCTGATCAATTATCTTATACCAAAAATGCTATTTATGATTATTTTGGAGTAAATGAAGCTATTGTTCAAAACAAATTTAAAGAGGATGAGTGGTCTGCTTTTTATGAAGGTGGAATTGAACCTATAGCTATACAAATGTCACAATGTTTTACTAATGCTTTATTTACTGAAACTGAGCGCAATTATGGTAATGAGATAGTTTTTGAAGCTAATAGATTACAATATGCGTCAACTTCTACTAAGGTTACCGTTGTTAAGGAATTAGCTCCTATGGCTGTGTTAATGAAAGACGATATTAGAGAAATATTTAATATGGCTCCTTTACCTAATGGTGAAGGTCAAAAAATATTACAATCTCTTAACTGGATCAACGCTGATAAAGCTGATGAGTATCAGTCAAAAAATAGTGATTCTTCAAATGAAACTACTCCATCTGGTGATAATGATACACCAGAACAGGAACAAGATACTAATTTAGAAAGTAGTAGCGAAGGAGGTGTTGAAGATGGCGAAAAATAAAGATGATAAAAATACTAATGAACTAAAAGTTGTAAGACTAAATAATTTTATCAGTTATAAATTGTTACGCAAAATGAAGGAAAAAGAACCGGATACTAAATTTATATTGCCTAATGGGAAGGAGGCTAAATTAAATGAAAAATAAAAACAATTTAGTAAATAAGACAGGACGCGAGATTCGCGTTTTTTCTTCTTTCGAATTAAAAGAATTAAGAAGTGAAAATGGTGAAACTCAAGACTACGTACACGGTGTACCTGTAGTCTTTAATACCCCAACTTGTCTTTGGGAATACGAAGGCGTGAAATTCTATGAACAAATAGATAGACATGCCTTTGATAATTGTGATATGTCAGATGTTATTTTTAATTATAACCATGGTGGCCGTGTTGCTGCAAGAATTAGAAATAATACTTTAAAATTATCGCTTAATGACGTTTGCATGGAAATGGAAGCGTATCTTGGGGGTACTGAATATGGTAGAAACCTTTTAGAAGATATAAGAGGTGGCTACATAGATAAAATGAGCTTTGCGTTTGTGGTAGATGTAGACGGCGACGAATATGACGCAGCTACTCATACTAGAACGATAAAGCGCATTAAAAAGCTATACGACGTATCGGCGGTTGATATACCAGCTTACGATACAACAAGTATTTCGGCTAGGTCTTTCTTTGAGGTGGAGTACGAAAAAGAAAGAAAAGCTTTGGAGCAAGCTAGACTTAGAGAAATATGTATAGCAAAATCAAAAATTTAAAAATCATAAATAAAAAATATTTTTTTCGATATGGAGGTTATAGAAAATGAACGAAAAAAGAATTAATGAAATCAAGGCTAGAAAAGCTGAGATTAGAGCATTATTAGATGATACAGAAAAAACAGTTAATTTAGAAGAAATTAACGCAGAATTAGATAACTTAAATCAAGAACAAAATCAACTTGAGGAAAGAGCAAAAATTGCTCGTAGTTTGGAAACTGGTGAAGATACTCCAGATAAGGTAGAACAAGCACCAGGTACAGATGTAGAAGATGAAGGAGGAGAAGTTATGAATAAAGAAGAAAAAAAATCTACTATGTCAAAAGAAGTTAGATCATTTTTAAATTACATGATGAGTGGTGGTCGAGAAACTAGAGGTGTAACTTTAGAAAACGGCCAAGCTGTTGTACCGGAAGAATTAGATAATGAAATTATAACTGAAATGCGTGAAGTATCAGATGTTATGAATTTTATCGATATTAAAAATGTTAAAGGGAATTTACGTGTCGGTACTTTATCTGCTATAGGAGCTAACAAGGATAAAGATGGCGACGCTATTACGGAAAATGGCGGTACTACTGCTGAAATTACATTTGGTTCTAATAGAATAAGTGCCAAAATCGAATTAGGTGTCGGTTTATCTGCTGAAAGCATAGAAGCATTTAAGGATATTGTTGTATCTGAATTAGCACTTGCTTTAGCATTAGAAATTGAAAACCAAGTTATGAATGGTAAAGGTTCTGATAATGAAGCAGAAGGTTTATTTACTAAAGACTATGGTACTCAAAAAGTAACTGTTGCTGAAGCTGCAAACTTAAAACATCAAAATCTTGCTGAATTAAAAGGTAAAATTCGTCGTGCTTATGGTAAGCGTGCAAGCTATGTTATTAATACTGAAACTTTCCACAACCTTATTGAAGGTATGGTAGGGGAAGATGGACATCCTATCTATAATGACGCAAGTGAAACATTATTAAAGAAACCTGTTATTATTTCTGACGTTGCACCAAAAGGAAAAATCTTATTTGGTTATGGTAAGAGATATTGGTATAACTTTAATATGGCTCCACAAATTGCTAGTTCAGAACATGAAAAATTTAGCCAAGGTTTAATTGTACACAGAGCTTTAGCATTTGGTGATGGTCATGTTATGGATACTAAAGCATTTGCGGTTCTTGAAATTACAGATTTGTTAACA
>CANRHM010000015.1 GCA_947630415.1 uncultured Bacilli bacterium
CGGTTCTGTGAGGGGCAACGAGGCAAACCTCTCACGTAGAATTTAGAGAGGAGGAGTCGAGTTGTCTACTCGACGGAAGTAGGATGAACGTATTGGAAATCAATGTTTTAGTGCTAGCCTATTTGGGGGATGCTGTATACGAGTTATATGTAAGAAAAGCCTTAATCGATCGAAAGATCAATCATGTGAATGAACTACAGACGTCTTCCTTAGATTATGTAAGTGCTAAAAGACAAGCCTTCTTTTTGAATCAGTTATTAGAAGAAGATTTTTTTAACGAAGAAGAACTAACCGTGATTCATCGTGCCAGAAATTATAAGAGTAATAGACATCCTAAGAATTGTGATATTTTAACGTATAAACATGCAACCGCTCTAGAAGCCGTAATAGGATACTTATCCTATTTAGGAAAAGAAGATAGAATAGAACAAATTATGGAAAAAATAATAGGAGGAGACCTATGCTAGTATATGGAAGAAACGTTTTAGAAGAATATTTAAAAAAACCTGAAAAAGTTCGAAAAATCATTTTTCAAGAGGGGTTTCGTGATGAAAACTTAAAATCCACTATAGAGAAATTAAGAATTCCGGTTGAATTTCGCACGAAAAATGAATTAGACCGATTTGCAAAGGGAGTGCATCAAGGTGTAATCTTAGA
This sequence comes from uncultured Bacilli bacterium, assembly GCA_947630415.1. Classification (GTDB taxonomy): domain Bacteria; phylum Bacillota_I; class Bacilli_A; order RF39; family UBA660; genus Faecenecus. The sequence goes on from CANRHM010000015.1 coordinate 658, forward strand.
AGTAGAGGACTACCAATATGTTCCTTTATCCGATTTATTTGCACAAAAAGAAAATAGCATCTTAGTCATTTTAGATCACATCGAGGATCCGCACAATTTAGGAGCCATTATGCGTACTTGTGAAGCAGCAGAAGTAGATGGCATCATTCTTCCTAAAGACCGTTCAGCATCCATTAATGCAACCGTTATGAAAACGTCCGTTGGAACCATCGAAAACTTGAAGATTGCGCAAGTGACCAATCTTTCGAAGACCATTGATACGTTAAAAAAAGAAGGTTACTGGATCGTGGGGACTTCCATGGAGGGTGAAGATTTTCGTTCGATTGATTATCATGGCAAAATAGCACTTATTATCGGAAACGAAGGAAAAGGTATGGGTAGACTAGTACGGGAGTCTTGTGATTTCATAGCAAGTATTCCTATGTACGGAAAGGTAAACAGTCTCAATGCCTCCGTTTCGTTTGGAATTATGATTTATGAGGTGTTAAGACAAACAAGATAACAATGAACTATAAAAAATTAAACGATTATGAATTAGTCTATATGGTGGAGGAGAATAGTGAAGAGGCCTTTCACTTGCTTTGTGAAAAGTACCATCCCCTTATTTCTAAAGTAGCACTTAAATATCAAGAGGGAGCCCGTAAAAGAGGATACGATTATGATGATCTTTATCAGTTAGGGCTCTATAGCTTGTACTATGCCTATACACATTACAACGAAAAAAGAGGCGTGCTCTTTTATAGTTATGTTTTACTCTGCATGCAAGCTAAAATCAGCAGTTTATTTAGATTATCTAATACACAAGCTAAAAAGGCTTTAAATGAAGCACAGTTTCTAGATGACAATATGCTTTGCTATTATGAAAATAACAGTTCAAACAAAGAAGATATTTTAGGAGAACAAATGCTTTTAAATGAACTCATAACCGAACTGATTCGTTTTGAACATCGTCTTAGTTTTGATAAAGCTTGTATCTTTGAACTTAAAATGAATGATTTTTCTCCAAAGGAAATAGCAAGCTTATTAGATATACCACACAAGACGGTAAACAATTCACTTTACAATATAAAAAGAGAACTCGCTCATTATTTGCAAACAAAAGGATTTAAAAACATTTAAAGATATGTTATAATCACTTTAGAATAGGGTGATGTGCATGAATTATAGTAATGATCCAAACAGAGAAAAAATTCCATTAAATGAATGGTTGAAGATTCCAAGAACGGAAGAAGAAAAACAAAAGGATTATCAATCTTTATTTTATGGACTACAACATACTTCTCATGTATTAGCTAATTCTTATCATGCATTTATTCCTTATTTCGATTCCTATTATGCATCATCTTTAGATAAAATACTTCACTATGTCTATGTAGGCGTAGATCCCTCTAGTATTTCTTTTATTGGAAGTCAGGAAATTCCATCCTCTAAATTAGAAGAAGCGAAACAAAAAAATATAGCCTTTATGACAACGTTTATGTTAGGACTTTACTTAGGCTATGAACCTCAAAATGGACTTTTAAACGAAACATTTATTGAAAATAATTTTGAGCAATGTAAACAATTTCTTCCTTCCGAAGATGTTCCTTATTTTGAACAAGTATTAATACATCATCAATATACGTACTATGATGATTATGCTAATAAGGCATCTTATAATAATGAAGGTGGAAGAGGACGGAGTTATACTAAGAAAACAAATGCTCAGTTTTTACCTGATCAAGATGGCGTCTTTAGTGTTAACCGCCTTGAAGGAAGCGATTATGCTAAAGCAGGATTTTCTAAAAACATTGCCTTTTTACTCGTTTTACTAGGAACAGTTCTCATTGCTTTAGGAGTAGCTCTACTCTTCTATGGTTAGAAATTTACTAAAATTATTTGACAAAACACTTTTCTTTGTGCTATTTTATAGGTGACACAAAAAAGTGTTTTTATTTTGATATAAAAACATAAAATGAAGAAAGATGGGTGTATAACTATGGCTACAAAAAAGAATGCAAAAGCAAAGAAAAAGGTTTCTTCTAAAAAACAAGAAGAAAAAGTTTTAAACGAAGAAATCAAAGAAGAAAAGAAAGGGAAAAAAGTAAAAGAAGATAAGAAGAATCAAAAGGGTGAAAAGAAAGAAGTAAAAAAGGAAACAAAAAAAGAGAAAAAACCAAAGAAAAAGGGTCGTATTCGTGAGTTCTTCCGTGAAGTCAAGAAAGAATTAAGTCTTGTTAAATGGCCAAGTAAAAAAGATATGGTTAAATACTCTATTGCAACCATCGTATTTGTTCTTTTCTTTGCACTATTCTTCTATATCATCGACATCATTGTTGCGGCATTAAAGACGTGGGTGTAGAAAATGGATAAACAATGGTATGTAGTAAATACTTATTCAGGACATGAGAATAAGGTAAAAGAAAAACTTGAAATGCGTGCAGAATCGATGGATATGAAAGATTATATCTTTCGTGTCATCGTTCCTGAACAAAAAGTAATTGAAGAAAAAGATGGCGTTCAAAAAGAAAAGATTAAAAAAATGTTCCCAGGTTACATTTTAGTGGAAATGGTCATGAGCGATGAAGCTTGGTATGTCGTTCGTAATACACCAGGTGTAACGGGATTCATAGGATCGAGCGGAAAAGGTGCAAAACCTACTCCATTACAGCCTTATGAAGTCGATAAAGTCCTAGCCAATATGGGTATTAGTCGTCTTGATGTCGATAAAGAACTTGAAGTGGGTGCTCGTGTTAAGATTATTGCAGGACCTTTCACCGGTATGTTTGGAGTGATCGATAGTATCGACTTACCAAATCAAAAGATTAATTTGACGGTGGATCTCTTCGGACAAGAAACGTCAGTAGAAGTAGAACTATCGCAAATCCAAATCGCCTAAATCTAGGGAAAATGCTTGCAATTAGCAAGAAATCATGTTATTATTTAGAGGCTATATTATTTTATTTAATATAGATTTAGTGGGAGGCATTAAGCTTTAAGAAGCGGATAAAAGCTATTTGGACCACTCGCGAAAACAAAATTTATAGGAGGTGTTTTTCGTGGCAAAAGAAGTTGTTAAGAAAATTAAGTTACAAATCCCTGCAGGAAAAGCTACACCTGCTCCACCAGTTGGAACAGTTTTAGGACCTGCTGGAATCAACTTACAAGATTTTTGTACGCGTTATAACGATGCAACAAGAGAAAGTATGGGAGATATCTTACCAGTTGAAATCTCGATTTACGATGATCGTAGTTTCGACTTTATCATTAAGACTCCCCCTACAGGATTCTTATTAAAGAAATATGCAAAAATCGATAAAGGTTCAGTTAAAGGAGCAAACCAAGTAGTAGCAACTTTAACACAAGATCAAATTCGCGAAATCGCGCAAATCAAATTACCAGATTTGAACTGTTACGATGTAGAAGCCGCTATGAAAGTAGTGGAAGGAACGGCACGTAACATGGGTATTGCTGTTAAAGGTGTTAACGACCAAGAATTAGCTGAACAAGCAAAAGAAGCTCTTGAAGAAGAAAAAGAACAAGCTGAACGTGAAGCTGAACTTGCTGAAATGGAAGCTGAACAACAAGCAGGACATCAAGCTCAAGAAGTTCCTGTAGTTGAAAAAGAAGATAAGACGGAAGACGAAAATTCCGCAGAAGAATAGGTAATATAACCTAGTGGGAGGAACCGCTTACTCCGATTACCACATAAGGAGGAATTAAAATGAAAAAAAGAGGAAAGAAATATCTAGATGCATTAAGCAAAGTAGATAAGACTAAAACTTACTCTAAAGAAGAAGCTGTTAAGTTAATTAAAGAAACATCGGTAAGTAAATTCGATGCTTCCGTAGAACTTGCTATCCGTCTTAACTTAGATACCAAAAAAACGGATCAACAATTAAGAGGAGCTATTGTTCTACCACACGGAACAGGAAAAGATAAGAAAGTTTTAGTAGTTGCTCGTGGAGAACAAGCACGTCTTGCTAAAGAGGCTGGCGCAGACTATGTTGGAGATGTTGATATGTTAGAAAAAATCGAAAAAGAAAACTGGTTCGATTTTGATACGATGATTGCAACTCCTGATATGATGCCCCTTCTTGGTAAATTAGGTAAGGTATTAGGTCCTAAAGGATTGATGCCAAACCCTAAGACGGGAACGGTAACAACCGATGTTGTAAAAGCCGTTAACGAAGTAAAAGCAGGTCGTGTTGAATATCGTACCGATAGTTTCGGTAATGTACACGGCATCATTGGTAAGGCTTCTTTCAAAGAGAATGACTTACTTGAAAACTTAGATGCTTTTGTAGCAGTTATTCTAAAAGCAAAACCATCTTCTGTTAAAGGAGATTATGTTAAGAATATTGCGTTATCTACTACCATGGGTCCTGGAATTAAAGTTTCATTGAATTCATTTGACAAATAATAGGTAACGTACTATAATAAAGTTAATTTTATTAGTGCCAAAGACAGTAGGTCATTTGTAAATCCTACCGAGGACTTTCTTTTATTTAAGAGTTTTCGGGGGATTCCCTCGAAAACTTTTATTTTGGCACTCCTAAAATAAAAACGAAAGGAGACAAAGACATGGCAAGTGAAAAGATTTTAGCAGCAAAACAATTAGTTGTTAATGAAATCAAAGACAACATGAGTAATGCTGCAACTTACGTATTATTCGACTATCGTGGCTTAACCGATGCTGAAAGTAAAGAATTAAGACGTAAGTTAAGAGATACCGGATCGGACTACAAAGTATACAAAAATACGTTGATGGCAAGAGCTTTAAAAGACTTGAACGTCGACATTGATGCAAGCCTTGTAGGACCTAGTGCATTAGCGTTCGGAAACGATCAAATTGCACCGATCAAAGTATTATCTGATTTTGCTAAAAAACATCAAGCGTTAGTTTTGAAAGTAGGAGTTGTAGACGGTGTTATTTCCGACAAGGACGAACTACAAAAACTTGCAAGTATTCCATCACGCGAAGGACTACTTACGATGTTGGCTGGTGGTATGATCCAGATAGCAAAAGATTTATCAATCTGCTTAGATTTATATGCACAACAAAAAGAAGAAAAATAATTTAGAAAAAATATAAGGAGGAAAAAGAAAATGGCTAAATTAACAAAAGAGAGCTTTATTGAAAGTTTAAAAGAAATGACTCTTTTAGAAATTAAAGAGTTAGTAGATGCAATGAAAGAGGAATTTGGAGTAGATCCAAGTGCAGTAGCAGTTGCTGCTGCTCCAGCACAAGGTGCTGCTAGTGAAGATGACGGACCTAGCACAGTTACAGTTAATCTAGTAAATGCTGGTGCTGCTAAAGTTAACGTTATCAAATTAATCCGTGAAATCACTGGTTTAGGTTTAAAAGAATCTAAAGATATCGCTGATAACGGTGGAGCAGTTAAAGAAAACATCTCTAAAGAAGAAGCTCAAGACATCAAAGCTAAACTTGAAGAAGCTGGCGCTGAAGTAGAAGTTAAATAAGTTTAACACTTTCGTTTTATAGGACCTTTGATGGTCCTTTTTTGTTTGACATTAATCATAAGTTTATAGTATGATAGCAAAAAAAGAAGGTTTCCTTTTTGTTTTGATGGAATTATAGGAGGTAAAAATGGAATATTGGGATTTATACGATAAGGATAGAAACAAACTAGATAAAATTGCCAAAAGAGGAGATTCCCTTTTAGAGGGAGAATATCATTTAGTCGTCAATGCTTGGGTACGAAATAGTAAAAATGAATTTTTAATTACGCAACGTGCAGCCAATAAAAAGTTTGCCTATATGTGGGAATGTACGGGTGGTTCAGCATTAAAAGGAGAAACATCCATTGAAGCAGCAGTTCGTGAAGTGCATGAAGAATTAGGAATTGATGTCGATGCTACCAGGGGACAATTAGTGGGTTCAACATTAAGAGAGTATCCCCATTGTTCTGATATACTCGATGTATGGTTATTCGAAAGTGATGCTTCCATAGACGAAGTTAAGATTCAAGAAGAAGAAGTCTGTAATGCTATGTGGGCAAGTGTGAATCAAATAAAGGAATTGTATCAAAATCATCAATTTGAAGCAAATGCCTTTTTTGAAGAAGCACTACAATTAAAGAAAACAAGATAGATAAACAAGGACAAAGAAGTCCTTTTTAATTGACAGAAAAGACGTCCCTTTTTATAATAAAATATTACAAAAAGAGGTGAAGAAAATGGATAGTGAATTCATATTAAGATTACCTACAGAAGATGAAATGGTAGCTGTTCAGGATGAAGCAACAGCAACCGATTTTGCCCTTTTGTCAGGTGTTACCGATCATCAATATTTGATTAATAACAAAGGTGGTCTCTGGTCTAATAAATATCGCATTTCAAATAATGGAGTAGGAATTCGTCCTGTTATGGAAAATCCAATCTTATATTTAGTTTTTCCTGAAATTATGAATGGTTATTTTGAAAGAGGAGGTTATCCTCAATGGGCTGCATCAAAGGCCTTAAATCAAGATTTAACCATGCTTCATGCGCATGGTGCTCTTGCTGTGGCGAAAAAAGAATCTTTACTTTTTTCTTCTCATAATGAATTTACAGAATACGTGGAATATGTATTTAATGGGAAAAAGTATGTAAGAATCCCTGCTCAACAAAGAATTCGCTTATCCAATGGCGACCTAGTAGAAAAAGGTGATTATTATTTTGTAGAGATAACTCCCATTACTTGGTACTATTTAGAAGATAGAAATTTGGCTATAACAAAACATATAATTGGACCCTCTGCAGATGTTTTGCGTATACCTAAATATGTAGATACCATAAACAAACATTTAAAAGAGCTAATAACATTTTCTAATCTTTATGTTCCTTTTTATCCTACAGAAGCTGAAACTTTAAATAAATTTAAGTATATCGAAGAACGTCTTAAATTGATGCGTATTAATAATCCAGATTTAGAAAATGAAATTCTTCCTTTAATAGAGGGAATTGCTTTCTTGGAGGCTGCTTATCAAAAAGATAAAACAGGAGAAATCGAAAGATTACAACAATCCTTAGATCGCGCTCAAGATTTAAAGACCAATTTTATTCCTTTCATTCAAAGAAAATTAACTAGTTACATTGCGACTTTAGAAAATTCAGGTCAATTCTTAACTAAATCTAAAAAAAGTGCCCTTGCTAACGATATGGAAGAAACGAAAACATTGATTAAAACTTATATTAAAGGAAAACGGAATAGAAGCTTATTAGATGCAATGAATGAATAGAGGAATTTTCCTCTTTTTTATTGACAAAATAAGCCTTTTTCTTTATAATAAGCCATTACCAAAAGAGGTGAAAAGATGCTCTACGATCAACCTATTTTGAAATTACCTAAAAAGGAAGATCTTTCTTCTTTTCATGATTATGCTACACCTACAGATTTGGTTCTTATGATGGGAGACTTTGAAAAGATGGATACCATCGGTTATTGGTTGGAGAATGCTAAAAATAGTTTACTAGAAACGTATGCTGTCGACCAACCTTTAGGAATTCGTCCTCTTTGTTCCTATAAGCCTTCCATGGAAGAACAAAAAGAAGGATTAGTTTATTATGGAAGTTATCCACAATGGGCCGTATCCAAATCTTTAAACGAAGATTTAACTTTTCTTTTGGAACATCATGCTTTAAGAGATATGAGAAAAAAGTACACTTTCTTTCCGAATGTACATTCTGTTTATGATTATCCTGCCTATAGTTATGGAGGGAGACAGTATGTAGCTATTCCTTCCAATAAGAAGGTACGCTTATCCAATGGACAATTGGTAAACCAAGGAGATACTTATTTTTTAGAAGTAAGTCCTATTACATGGTATATACTGGAAAATCGTCCTTATATCGTTTCAAAGCATATTCTTTGTGCTATGCCCAATAAGTTGAGTACAAAATCCTTAGTATCACTTTTAGATCTTTATTTAGAAAACGAAATGCCAGAGGATTTGTTTAGTAGGCCTGTAATTGAAGATAAAAAAGAAGATCAATTTACGTATTTAAAAGAACGTCTTAAATTAATGCGTATTAGTTATCCAGAATTAGAAAGTACTGTAGCAAATCTATTAGAGACAGTAACCTTTATAGAAGATACTTATCATAGGGATAGGCAAAAAGAAATCGAAGAATTAAAACAGAGAATAAAAGAGACGGAAGAAAAAGATGCTACGATATTTTCTTACATCGATGATGAGTTAGCTAACTATATTCATATAATGGATCAAAACCATTATCGATTAAAAAGAAGTCAAGTAGAGACGATGCAAACCAATTTGAAAGAAGTTAAAGAAGTAGTTAAAAAGTATATAAAGGAAGGATAAAAAAATGAAAAATATTGAAATAAGTTTATTATCGCTTGAAGAAGCAAACAATTTAAAAGTATTACAAAAATATGGACATCGTATGATTGGAACCGATTTTGCTTTGTTAACTGGAGGAGAAGGCTATTCACTTAATGGAACGATGGAATTAAAAGATCCGGATGAAATGGGCCCTGATATGAACTCAGAAGTCATCAGTTCTTACTATACGAAAAGTATTAATAAAGACCTTAGTATTAACTTTATCAATCATATAGGTTACCAAAGTACGATAGGAGCCAATGCCCGTTATTTAGCCATTCGACCTACCATTAAAATAACGCCTAAACTAGAAAAAGTTCTTGCTCATAAACGTATGAATAAAGAAGGTGTTTACGAAGTTGATTTTGGTGCTTATCCACAAGAGGTAGTGGGTTATTACGATGCCATCCGTCTTGAAAAAGCGTTAACGAGTGGAAATATTATTAAAACGGGAAAAACCTATACCATCGATAAAGAAACCTACTCTAATAGTAGTTTAGGTTTTACTCCCTTAGATTTAGAAGAGTATCAAATAGGAGATAAGAAATACATTCGTATGAAGATGAGTTCTTTCTACGATGGCAGATTTTTCTCTTTATCCAATGGACAATGCTACCGAAATGATAAATTTATTTGGGTAGAAGTAAGTCCTGTTACTTGGTTAATTGACGAAGAAAGTCAAATGCTTATTGCTAAAAAAGGACTCTTATCGGGAATCGCCTATAAACCAACTTCAACGAAATTCGAAGACAGTTTTATGTCTACTTACTTAAATCGTTATATGGCTAAGAACTTATTCCAAGGTACGTTTGCCGATCGAAGAAGTAGTGTAATCGAAGAAAAAACAATCGATGAACGTCTTACGCTTTTAGAAGAAAAACTTCGTAAGTTAGATCCTAATAATCAATACTTCAAAGAAGAAATTGCACTTTTAGGAGACTATGTCAAAGGAATAAGAGAAGATTATCAAGAAGAAGTGAAAGCGCCTCAAAAACACCTATAGGAAGTGAGAAGAATGGTTTTAACGCTTCTTAATACAAATCAATTACAAATGAGTGAAGATTTAAAAATAAATCGTACTGCTCAGGCAACAGATCTTTATTTATTGACTTCTGGAGCATGGAAAAATAGAACGTGTAGAGGTAAAGAGTTATCAGTTCCTTATTGGATTAAATTAGATTTACATCGTACTATTTATCCAAGCCTTTTATATTATTGTAATGCCAACGGAAAAGAGAAATCTTCTCTTTATCTTTCCTCAAAAATAGGTATTAGACTAGTCATGTATGATGTTAGAATATCAAAAGAGAATATTACTTGGCTAGATTCGGATCATACAGAAGCTTCTTTTGGATATTATCCACAGTTTATTGAAACAGATCCTAAAAAAATTGAAAAACTAACTGAGTTATGTAAGCAAGATCCTTCCAAAGAACAAAATGCTGTTTTAGGTCAAAATAAGGGCTATCCTTTTCAAAAGAATGAGCCCATAACGTATGAATTGGATGGAGAATTTTTTGTCCCTTATCGTCTTTCTAAAAAACTTCGTTACTTTCTTAAAATAGAACCTATAAAATGGCAATACAACTCCCAGTGCGACATGTTTGTTTCTAAAAATGTTTTGACCGCAGGTCTTTTACATGGAGAAAACGATGAGAACGTATATATTAAATTATGTAATAATCTTTTATGTAATATAAGTGATGGAATGAATGGTTTTAACGCACTTATCCGTTCAAAAGAAAAAGTGGAAGAAAAAGAAGAGACTTTACCATTGGAGTCTCCCGAAGATAAGATTCAAAAACGTCTTACTTGGTTAAGGGAACGTCTTGGTGTTTATAGAGTCACTACTCCTCAAGAAAACGATACTTTTCAACTTTTACAAGCAGGATTAGATGCCTTAGAAACCGATATCGATACGGCTTTTCAAAAAGAAAAAACTTTATAAAAATGGTTGACCTTAAAAGGATTTTGTAGTATTATATAGACACGAAAGGAGAACTAACTATATTTGTTGATAGTTAGTTCTTTTCTTATTTTGGGGTGATAGATACGGGACAATATTTTAGTAACGAAGCATTACCTAGCAAATTAAAAGATTATAAAGCCTTTGTTTTGGGACAAGCCTTTACTTTTACGACCGATAATGGGGTGTTTTCCAAAGAAGGCATGGATTTTGGAACTCGATTACTACTTGAAAACATCGATTTAGCCGATATTAAAGGAAATGTTTTAGATATGGGATGTGGCTATGGTGTGATAGGCATTGTTTTAGGCAAAGTAACTTCTTCGAAATTGACGATGTGTGATGTCAATAGAAGAGCTTTACATTTGGCAAAACAAAATGCTAAGAAGAATCAAGTAGATGATGTGGAAATCTTAGAAAGTGATGCCTACCAAGCATTAGAGGATAGACTATTCGATTGTATTGTAACTAATCCTCCTATTCGAGCGGGAAAAGAAAAAGTATATGAGATCCTGTTTAACGCAAGGTTTCATTTAAAAAAAGACGGCGTTCTTTACATCGTTGCAAGAAAAGAACAAGGTGCTAAGAGCATGATTGAAGACTTAAAAGAGTATTATCAAGTGTCCATTCAAGAACGTAAAAAAGGTTTTTTTGTAATAAAGTGCAAAATTGGTTGACTTGTTGCAAAAAATGTGTTATTAATATAAATTGGCAATGTGTTATTTTTAACAAAAAATACGTTCTTTGATTAAAAAAATTAATATTATGTATAGGGGTGAATTTTCGTGGCATATAAAACTGTTAATTGCGGTGATTACCGTAAAAGAAGAAATTTTTCAAGAATTAAAAATACTTATGAATTAAAGGATTTATTAGAAATTCAAACCAAGTCCTATCAATGGTTTGTTGATACGGGAATAAAGGAAGTTTTTGAAGACTTATTACCAGTCGAAAACTTTTCTGGAACGTATTCTTTAGAGTTTGGCGATTATCATTTTGATGAACCGCGTTTTTCGATTAAAGAATGTAAGGACCGTGAAACGACTTATGCGGCTCCTTTAAAAGTGGAAGTACGTCTTTTTAATAGGGAGACAGGAGAAGTAAAAGAACAAGAAATATTCCTTGGTGATATGCCTATCATGACCGATAGTGGAACGTTTGTCATCAATGGAGCAGAACGTGTTATTGTATCACAGTTGGTACGTAGTCCAAGTGTGTATTTTAATCGTGAAACCGATAAAAACGGAAGAGAACTTATTACTTCCCAAATTATCCCAACCCGTGGAACATGGCTTGAATTTGAAACCGATGCAAGAGATGTTTTATATGTTCGAATTGACCGTACACGTAAAGTAACTTTAACGACCCTTTTACGTGCTTTTGGATTATCCAGTGACGAAGATATCTATAAAGTATTTGGAAAGAATAGATACCTTGAAAATACGATTGCAAAAGACTCAACGCGTAATACCGATGAGGCCTTAATCGAAATCTATGAAAAATTAAGACCAGGTGAACCTGCAACCCTCGATTCATCTAAGAACCAAATTATTACCCGTTTCTTTGATGAATTCCGTTACGACTTAGCTCGTGTTGGTCGTTATAAATTTAATCGTAAATTAAATATTACAGACCGCCTACTAAATCAAACTTTAGCCGAAGATGTTAAAGTAAATAAAGAAGTTGTTCTTGAAAAAGGAACCCTTATCAATAAAGAAGTATTAGAACAATTAAAAGGATTATTTAAAGATGGTTATGGTCTTCATGAAGTAAAAATCAATGAAGAATTAGATACCTACAATAAAGTACAAGAAATTAAGATTTTAAATCCAACCAATAAGAAAGAAAAGATTGCCGTCATCGGAAACGATCAATCCATCGATGTTAAACGTTTGACGATTTCAGATGTTTATGCTTCTGTTTCTTATTACTTAAACCTATTAGATGGTGTTGGAAACTTTGATGAAATCGACCACTTAGGAAATCGTCGTATTCGTCAAGTAGGAGAACTTTTACAAAATCAATTCCGTATTGGTGTATCACGTATGGAACGTGTTATTCGTGAACGTATGACGACCCAAGAAATGGAAGAAATTACCCCTAAAACACTAATTAATATTCGTCCTGTTACTGCAGCGATGAAAGAGTTCTTCGGAAGTAGCCAATTATCCCAATTCATGGATCAGATTAACCCAATTTCAGAGTTAACCAATAAACGTCGTTTATCGGCATTAGGACCTGGTGGATTATCAAGAGATCGTGCCGGCATGGATGTACGTGATGTTAATACGTCACACTATGGTCGTATTTGTCCGATTGAGTCTCCAGAAGGACCAAACATTGGACTTATTACTTCCCTAGCAAGTTATGCCAAAGTCGATGACTATGGATTCATCATGACCCCTTATCGAAAAGTCGTTAATTGCCACATTACCGACGAAGTAGATTATTTAACAGCCGATGAAGAAAATGATGTTATTATTTCACAAGCAACGGTTACGACCGATGACGACAACAACATGATCGATACCCAAGTAGCTGCTCGTTTCCGTGGTGAAAATATTTTAGCAAAACCAGAACAAGTAGACTATATCGATGTATCACCTCAACAAGTTGTATCGGTAACTACTTCTTGTATTCCATTCTTGGAACACGATGATGCAACTCGTGCTTTGATGGGTGCCAACATGCAACGTCAAAGTGTACCATTGTTAAAAGCCGAAGCGCCATTTGTTGGAACCGGTGTTGAATATATTGCAGCACGTGATTCAGGAGCAGCCATCAATGCCAAAGCTGACGGTGTTGTAGAATACGTGGATGCCAAACGTATTGTCATTAAAAATAAAACGGGAAAAGATACTTATTATTTAGCTAATTTTGAAGAAAGCAACCAAGACTCTTGTTATCATCATCGTCCTATCGTTCGTGTAGGCGATAAAGTAAAACGTGGACACGTTATAGCCGATGGTCCAAGTATGGATAAAGGTGAACTTGCCCTTGGTAAAAATATGGTCGTTGCTTTCATGACCTTTAATGGATATAACTATGAGGATGCCGTTATCTTAAATGAAAACTTAGTTAAAGATGATGCTTATACCTCAATTCATATTGAAGACTATGAAATGCAATGTCGTGAAACTAAACTAGGTCCTGAAGAAATTACCCGTGATATTCCAAATGTAAGCGAAGATGCACGTAAGAACCTAGATGAAAACGGAATTGTCGTTGTTGGAACCGAAGTTAAAGAAGGCGATATCTTAGTCGGTAAAGTAACCCCTAAGGGAATGGCTGAACTTACTTCAGAAGAAAAACTATTACATGCCATCTTCGGTGAAAAGACCCGTGAAGTAAGAGATACTTCTCTTCGTGTACCACATGGTGGAGAAGGAATCGTTCACGAAGTTAAGATTTATTCGCGTAAAGAAAACGATGAATTACCTGCTGGTGTAAGCAAAGTTATTCGTGTTTACATCGCTCAAAAGAGAAAAATTCAAATCGGAGATAAAATGTCTGGACGTCATGGTAACAAAGGTGTTATTTCCCTTATCCTACCACAAGAAGACATGCCTTACTTACCAGATGGAACGCCTGTTGATATCATGCTTAACCCACAAGGTGTACCTTCTCGTATGAACCTAGGACAGGTTCTAGAATTACACTTAGGTATGGCGGCTAAGAAATTAGGTGTCCATGTTGCAACACCAGTATTCGATGGTGCTAGCAGTGAAGACATCCAAGCCATGATGAAGGAAGCCGGAATGGATGCCGACGGAAAAGTCGTACTTCACGATGGACGTACGGGAGAACCATTTGATAACCGTATCTCTGTTGGAGTCATGTACATGTTAAAACTTCACCACATGGTTGATGATAAATTACATGCACGTTCGACTGGACCTTACTCTTTAGTAACACAACAGCCTCTTGGTGGTAAAGCTCAGTTCGGCGGTCAGCGTTTTGGAGAAATGGAAGTTTGGGCTCTATATGCTTATGGTGCTGCTCATACCTTACAAGAAATCCTAACCGTTAAATCCGACGACGTTGTAGGCCGTGTTAAAGTTTATGAGTCGATTGTCAAAGGACAAGAGATCAACCAAGCAGGTGTTCCAGAAAGCTTTAGAGTTCTTATGAAAGAGTTCCAAGCTTTAGGACTTGACTTAAATATTATCGATACCGACCACAATGTCCTTGATCTAAAACAAATCGAAGAAGAGGAAGCCAAAGAAGATATGCGTACACCTTCTGATGCGGAAGAGAAAATTGCAGAAACCGTGCCGTATGGTGGCGATGGCGAACCACCTCTTGAAGAAGTGGAAGAAGACGACTTCGATGAAGAAGAAATAGATGATGAAGATTTCGAGCCAGAATATGGCGATGGAATCGATTCGTTTGATAGTATGGAAGGGGATGAGGAATAATGTTAGCCGTAGATAAATTTGAAGCCTTAAAAATAGGTATTGCCTCACCCGATAAAATTCGTGAATGGTCTTATGGTGAAGTAAAGAAACCAGAAACTATCAACTACCGTACTTTACGTCCTGAAAGAGATGGACTCTTCTGTGAGAAAATCTTTGGACCTACCAAGGATTTCGAATGTGCTTGTGGAAAATACAAACGTGTTCGTTATAAAAATATCGTGTGTGATCGATGCGGTGTAGAAGTAACGCGTGCCAAAGTACGTCGTGAACGTATGGGACACATCGAACTTGCTACTCCAGTATCACATATCTGGTTCTTTAAGGGTGTTCCTTCGAGAATGGGATTAGTACTCGATATGAGTCCAAGAGACTTGGAAGAAGTTTTATACTTCGTAAGTTATGTCGTAATCGATAAAGGAATTGCTCCTTTAGAGAACAAACAAACTTTATCGGAGAAAGAATATCGTGCTTACTATGAAAAATATGGCAATGGTTTTACCGTTGGTATGGGAGCTGAAGCCATCAAGGAACTTCTTAAGAAAATTGATCTTGAAAAAGAAATTGCTGAAATCAATAAAGAATTAGAGACAGCACAAGGACAAAAACGTACTCGTCTATTAAAACGAATCGATGTCTTAGATGCTTTCCTTAAATCAGGAAACCGTCCTGAATGGATGATTTTGGATTGTATCCCCGTTATCCCTCCAGAATTAAGACCAATGATTCAACTAGATGGTGGACGTTTTGCTACCTCAGACTTAAATGATTTATATCGTCGTGTTATTAACCGTAATAACCGTCTTAAAAAATTAATTGATTTAGGTGCTCCAACGATTATCATTCAAAATGAAAAACGTATGTTACAAGAAGCCGTAGATGCCTTATTCGATAATGGCCGTCGTGGAAGAAGTGTAACAGGAGCAGGAAATCGTCCATTGAAATCCATTTCTAGTATGTTAAAAGGAAAACAAGGACGTTTCCGTCAAAACCTATTAGGAAAACGTGTTGACTATTCAGGTCGTTCCGTTATCGTTGTAGGACCTAGTCTTAAGATGTATCAATGCGGAATTCCAAAAGAAATGGCCCTTGAATTATTTAAACCACATGTTATCCATGGACTTGTTTCAAAAGATTTAGCACACAATATTAAAGCGGCTAAGAGAATGATTGAAAATCAAGATGAACAAGTTTGGGATATCGTTGAAGAAGTCATCAAAGAGCATCCGGTTTTACTAAACCGTGCTCCAACTCTACATAGACTTGGTATTCAAGCATTTGAACCGGTTTTAATCGGTGGTAAAGCCATTCGCCTTCACCCATTAGTATGTCCTGCCTTCAATGCAGACTTCGATGGTGACCAGATGGCAGTCCATGTACCATTGTCAGAAGAAGCTCAAGCCGAAGCAAGACTCTTAATGTTAGGTGCTAATAATATCTTAAAACCATCGGATGGAAAACCAATCGTTACACCATCTCAAGACATGGTTTTAGGTAACTACTATCTAACAATGGAAAAAGCAGGTCTTGAAGGAGAAGGAAGAATCTTCCGTAATCCAAACGAAGCCCTAATGGCTTATGAACGTCGTGAGATTACCCTTCATACCCGTATTGCTTTACCAGTAGATTCTTTCAAACATAAATTATTTGCAGAAAATCAAAAAGGTAAATATTTAGTAACAACGGTTGGTAAGATTAAGTTTAATGAAATTTTACCAGATTCGTTCTCTTATATTAATGAACCAACCGATGAGAATATTCAAAAGGTAACGCCTAATAAATACTTTATTGAGCGTGGTCAAAATATTCCAGAAGTCATTAAAGAAATGCCTTTAGTAAAACCTTTCCCTAAGAAAACGTTAGAGAAGATAATTGCTCAAATCTTTAAACGTTATAAGACGACAGAGACTTCTATTTTCCTTGATAAATTAAAGGATTTAGGATTCCATCA
>CANRHM010000016.1 GCA_947630415.1 uncultured Bacilli bacterium
GAATTTTAAATGATTAGCAAATAAAGTATACATAATAGGAGCTGCACCTAAAACAATGCCAGGATGTCCACTCTTGGCATTACTTATCATATCTACTCCCAATAACTTAATAGTATTTATAATATTTCTTTGCTCTTCATTCATACTAGCACACCCTATTCTAAATAAAAGTATACCATATTTTTTGAATCATTACTACTAATTTTAATATTTAAAAATTACAAAGTTTTTTGGTTGAATTGGAAAAACTTTTCAAAATTCACTTTTTTGGTTACACTGGAAAAAATTCTGCCATTGTATTTTTTTGCCACTTTTGCCACTTTTTTACAATGGAATATTTTAGTAAAAAAGAAAAGAGGTTTAAAATTCTACCTCCTTACATTATTTTTTTATTGGAATTAATACTTCTTTACCGCCCATATATGGTCTTAAAACTTCCGGAACAGTAATGCTTCCGTCCTCATTGTAGTTATTTTCAATTAAAGCAATTAAACCTCTAGGGGTTGCAACAACAGTATTCCGTATTGTGGGTATATGCACACATATTTGAATTTATATCTACATTTTGGTTTATATCTTTATTTATTTTCTTTATCTGTGAGGAAGGCATTTCTTTGACTGGCAATGTGTCGGTTAATTCGTCCCCTGTTTTGAGAATAAATCTAACTTCGTATGGATCAATAGAACCATCTTCATTTCTTTTTCCGATTATAATTTTATCAATCAAACTTTCAAATATATCAGCATCAAATTCTTTTAGTTTGGTATTTTTTGCAAAAATAGTTTTAAATTTTTCTACTCTATCAGTAACCTGCTCTCTATGATTAACATATTCTCTAATCTTATCTGCTTTAAACTCAAGTAATTCTATTTCTTTGTTAATTTTACTACTCTTTTGTTCAAAAATTTCATTACTTATTATTTTAGAGAGTCTTACATCCAATAATTCCATTAATTGTTCTTTATGAGTTTTTATTTCTTCATCTATATTTCGTAGTTCATTTGAATAGTCATCATTTTCAAAAGTTTCCTCAATAGTTTGGACTAATTTTGCGATTACTTGCTTATCATATTTACATAGTACAGAATATAAATCTACAAATAAATCTTCCAAATATTTTTCCTTAATATTGCCATAACTTTGACAAGATGAATGGTCGTGATTATATGCACCACATACCCAAACAGCTCTTCTTGGTTTTTCTTCGTTTCTAGGAGTCCAAGAACGTCTAATATAATCCTTCCCGCATAACCCACATACTATATTGCTACTAAAAGGGTATTCTTGACTATGCCTTTTTGGTTTCCCATCAGCACTATACTTTCCAGACCTTTTATTTGCAATTTCTTGGCATTTATTCCATACTTCCCTTTCAATGATACCTGTATGATGGTTTTCTGTATAATACATTTCAAATTCACCCTTATTTTTTATCTTTTTAGAACTAATAGGATTATCTGTATATGTTTTACCAGTTAGTAAATCACCAACATATTTTTCATTTCGTACTATTCTAAATACAGTAGTATCTGACCATCTCTTACCTCTTGGGCTAGGAATATTTTTAGAATTTAATTCTTTTGCAATAACTGAACTACCAGCTCCATCTTTATACCTATCAAAAATATATCTAACGATTATACCCTCATTTGGAATTTCTACTAAATTTTCTGCTTTTTTATCATAATAGAATCCATAAGGAGCATATTTACCAACAAGATCTCCTCTTTTCATTTTTGCTCTTACACCCATTTTAACGTTTTCCGAAATAGATTCACTTTCTCCTTGAGCAAAAGCACTATAAAATGTTAAAAACATTTCACTTGTCATTTCTAATGTATGAATATTCTCTTTTTCAAACCAAACATCAACATTATGAGCTCGTAATTCTCTTACATAATTTAAAACATCAACACTATTTCTTGCAAATCTTGATATTGATTTTGTGATTATCAAATCAATTTTACCATCCAAAGCATCTTTTATCATTTTTTTAAAACCTGCTCTTTTTGCAGTCTTTGTTCCTGTTATTCCTTCATCAGCATATATATCTACAAATTCCCAATCATTATGTTCTTCTATTAAAGTTTTATAATGAATTTTTTGAGATATATAACTAGTTTGTTGTTCTTCGCTGTCTGTACTAACTCTACAATAAGCACAAGCTCTTAAAACCTTTTTGACACTTTCCGTATTATTAATTCTTGATTGAGCAACTGTTATAACCTTAACGACACCCGCCATTTAACTCCTTTCTTTTATGGCTGAGTTAAGTATTATAACACCATTTTCTCACACTATTAATTATAGCATATTTTTTTATCTATTTTATGTTTTTGATGAAAAATGTTCTTTTTTTATTGCTTCTTTTAATTTAAAATATTCTTCTTCGGTTATTTCATTCTTTTTAAAAAGCACTTTTATTAAAGACAATTTCATACTATGTTCAATTAGGTTATTTAGTTCTTTACTTTTAGTTGTAATTTTAGTTTTCATTCACATCACTCTCCTTATCAATAAATATTTCCAAAATTTTTACAAAATTGAAAACAAAAAAATCAAAGTATTTCTACTTTGATAAAAATTACACTATTATTTAACAGCACTAATAAGAATTAATATACGAAAACACTACTCATCTTCTAACTCATAACTTCTCATTGCTTCTGCTATATCCCAACCTGTAAAGAATCCAGTAAATTTGGGAAAACTCTTTTTTTCTTGAAATAATGTTCTGGTATCAAACTTTAATATTAATTCATTTAAAATATCTTTTTTATCTTTAAATGGTAATTTATCATACTCTTTTAATAACTTTTCATAACTTCGTTGCGATTTGATATTACATATATCATCTACCATAATTTTATTGCCAACTCTTATCTCCTCACTTTTTAACATTGTATCTAAAAAATCTGAAAATTTATTTCCAATATCTTTTGGAAATCCTAATACATCAGGAGTAAATGGTATTTGCCCTTTTTTATGTGTAATCATACCATCACTCCACTTATTAAATAATTCAATACAAAATTTTAATCTGTCCTTATAACTTAAATTTTTTACATCTTCCAAAAACTTTATAGTATTATCACTAGGATTATTTATAAAAATCAAATTTTTGTCAGTTGCAAGTATTATATCTCTTAAAAATAAATCATCTGGCTTTACTCCAACTGCGAAAGCAACTTGTATTGCTCTTGTATAATATAAAGAAGTTGCTCCTATAACAATAGCTCTTATTAAAGATCTATCTAAACCATATCTTTCTGCAATTGCTTGATAAGTGAAACCTTTTTCAATTCTTTCTCTTTCTAAATCATATAATATAACGTGTCCATCACAATTTAGTCTTATAGGAGTACGTTTTATAGATAATCTCATTGAATATTACCTTCTTTTATTTTTAAATTATTAATATTATTTGCTATATCGAATCCATTTGCAATTAATGCTAACATTTTATATTCGTTATTAAATAGACTACCATTTTCTATTCTTATAAAAATCTCTCTAAAAATGTCTAGCTTTTCATTATAGGATAAGTTTTCAAAATTTGATATTAAAAGTTTATCATATTTATTGTAGTTAATTCCTTCTACATTTCCATTATCTTGATAACCTTTACTATATCTATCAGCAGTTCCGTTAAAAGTCATAACTAAATATTCTAAAAATATATTTGCATAGTTATTTACTAATCCTGCATCTTCTAAATCAAAAATTATTAAATCATCATTTTCGATTAAATCTGGATTAGCTTCATTCTTATCATTAATTTGTTGATGTGTCGCTCTGTCAAATATATAAATAAGAAATTTTAGTTTCCCTATATCATCTCTCCTATCTAACATTTCAAATATTTTTCTAACTTTTTCTGTTGTTTCAGTAATATACATAATTTATTCCTCCCTTTCTTATTTAACTAATTTAAAGGCGTTTTTAGAGGTTTAATTTTTTTGCTCTAATAACTCTCTACAACCTCGTTTCAAGTTCAATAGCGTTGAAATTAAACCTATTTAACGACTTTTTTAGTTCTTTTCATTTATCACTCAAAAAAACAAATTTTGCAAGAGTTTTTTTCAAAAAATTTTACTTTTCTAATTTTTCCCTATTTTTTGCCTTTTTAAGAATGTTTAATTCAATACAATTTATTACTGATTTCAAATTATTATTTTTATCATTATATGTATTTAATTTACCTTTAATTGAAATGGTGTTGTTTAATTTCATATCAGTAATCCCATCAATTAAATCACTTGGTGCCATAGCCGATATGTTATTGTATTTAACTTTACCATTGTAATTATACTTTTGTTGTATTTCAATGAATCGTGCTTTACTTCCATCTTTTTTAGTAAACTCTTTACCAATTTTGAATAATTGACCAGTAATTTCCACATTATTTTCATAATCTTTTTGAATTTCATTCTTTTTTAATTCATTATTAGTTGTTGTTTCTTTATTCGTAAATATTTTATTAAATGCTTTTCTAGCTGGTATTTCATTGTTATATCTTACAAATCCGTGATATTTACTACTTTGGTTTATAAAATTTTTAACCGATTCATAATCATCATTACCAAGTTTTATATAAATTTTTTCTTCAGCACTCTCAAAATACTCGTGAACACTTTCATAATAAGTGTCATTTTTACTATTGTGTAAGCATACAACATTTTCATTATCGCAAAATATTATTTCTTTATAGTGCCAATCATCACCAAATTCTTCATCTAAAATATCAGCAATATTGACTATTCCACTTTTATTTTTATTTGGTAATTCTTTTATAGTAGAACAATCCATTGTCATAAATGCACCTTTTACTTCGGCTTTAACATAACAAGATAAAAGTATGTCATACTCTGGTGTTACATAATCTTTTAATTTATCAGCTATCGTTGTTAATATTCTTTCTTTTAATTTCATATCTATCTCTCCATTTCTTCTTCGGTAGTTTCTTCAACGCCCATATTTTCTTGTTTATCTAAATCAAGTTCACTATCGATTCGTATTTTTTCTTTTTCTAATTCTTTAATTCGTTCTAATTGAACAAAAGGTTTATCCAATTCACTTTTAATATCAATTAGTTGTTTTTCGTTATAATCAATTTTTTCCTTTGTAGTGTCAATTTTATTTTCAAAACTTTTAAGCGTATTTTCTAATCTTAAAATGTTTCCAATTTCATCCGCATACTCTAAATCAACTGGATATTTTCCTGCACCTTTTATGAAAATTCTTGGAGTAAATGACAACTCATTTTTTTCACCAATAATATCCAATCCACTAATTTCACCGATTTTAATTTCTTCACCATCTTTTAATAAAGTTAAAACTTCGTAATATTTTGTACTTGCATCTTTTCTTGAAGAATATAAAACATTATTAATGGTTATTTGAAAATTATCACCAGACAAATCTTTTACCTTTTTTATATCTTCTTCCAAGTTATTTAAATATTGCTTTTGAATTTTTAATTTCTTTGGTATTTCCTTATTATATTTTTCTTTAAGTTCAAAATGTGATTTGTCATATCTGATTTTAGATAAATATAATTGTTTTAATTCATTTTCCACTTTAAACTTATCCATTATTAATGGATTACCACTTGCTATTGCTTTTACTTCGGCATAAGTAAGAGTATCTCTATCAAGATCTTCTGCTACTCTTCCACCGCCGTTACTATTAGCCATTATTTGGTTTATAAATGTAGCTTTGGTTTGAATTAATTGATATGAATAAGCATCAAAACTACCCTCTGTTACATATCTATAAATTTCAACTTCATCATTTTGATTTCCCTGTCTTAATATTCTTCCCTCTCGTTGCTCTATATCACTAGGACGCCACGGGCAATCTAAATGGTGTAAAGCAATTAATTTATCTTGAACATTCATACCTGCACCCATTTTAGAAGTTGAACCTATAAGTATTCTTTTTGTACCATTTCTCATATCTTCAAATAATTTTAACTTTTGAGGGTTTGTTTTTGCGTTATGTATAAACTCAATTTCTTCTTCTGGTACTCCTTTTGCTATTAACTTATTTTTAATATCATCATAAACATTAAATGTACCATCATTTTTAGGAGTAGATAAATCACAGAAGACAAGTTGTGTCAATTTTTCTTCTTTATTTTCTAACCATATTCTATAAATGTTTTCTACGGCTTTATTTACTTTTGAATCAGCTAAATCTGGCATACTTGGGTCTATTAATCTTAAATCAAGTGCTGCTTTCCTACCATCATTTGTCACTAATAACATATTATCTTCTTTTGGATTACAGCCACTTTTAATTGTTTCACTTCTTCTAGCTAGTTTATTAATATATTCAGCTAATTCTTTACTTTTTTCAGCAACAATAGTTTTATATTCTCCACCTTTTAATTTTGGTACTGGAAGAGCTAACATTTTAGATGTCTTAATATCTGCTATTTCTTTAAACAAAGTCATTAATTCTGGAATATTAAAAAATTGAGCAAATCGTGATTTTGTTCTAAACCCACTACCATCTGGTGCTATTTCAAAACTATTAACTACTTCACCAAAAGTAGAAGCCCATTCATCAAAATGTTCCAAACCTAATTCTCTTAATCTATCTAATTGAAGGTATTTTTGCATAGCAAATAATTCACCCATTGAATTAGATATTGGTGTACCAGTTGCAAAAATTGCTCCTTTCCCACCATTATTTTCTAATATATAACTAATCTTCATAAATAAGTCAGTTGCTTTTTTGGATTCAGTATTATTTATTCCAGCAACATTTCTTATTTTAGAAAACATTGGAAGATTTTTAAACAAATGTGCTTCATCTACAATTAATTCATCAACACCTAACTCTTCAAAGGTTACAACATCATCTTTAGGACTATCTAATAATGTTTTTAACTTTAACTCAACACTGTTCTTTATTTGTTCAAGTTTTTTAACACTTAAACTTTCATTAGATTCTTCCTTAATTCTTTCAATAGCAGAAGTAATTTCCTCTATTTGATTTTCTAAATGCTTTTGTTGGTATTCTTTGCTAATTGGTATTAATCCAAAACTAGAATGTGCTATTAAAACTGCATCCCATTCTCCTGTTGCAATTTTTCCCATTAATTTTTTTCTATTATTCTTTTCAAGATCTTTTTGGGTTGCAACTAAAATATTCGCAGTAGGATATAATTTTAAAATTTCATTCGCCCATTGTCCTAATAGATGATTAGGAACAACAAACATTGGTTTACTAACAATTCCTAATCTTTTTAATTCCATAGCACCAGCAATACATTCATAAGTTTTTCCAGCACCAACTGCGTGTGCTAATAAAGTATTACCTCCATAAATTATTCTAGCGACCGCATTTTTTTGGTGTGGGCGAAGTTCAATATTAGGATTCATACCATCAAAAGTAAGATGACTACCATCATATTCTCTTTCTCTCATACAATTAAATTGTTCATTATATATTTTAGTTAATCTATTTTTTCGTTCTTCGTCTTTCCAAATCCAATCTTTAAATTCTTGTTTAATTTCTTCTTGTTTTGCTCTAGCATTGGCAGTTTCAAGAGGATTAACAACTTTTCTATCATCCTCGAGAATATCATATACTGTTACACTTTGAAGGTTTAAAGCATTTTTAATTAATGATAATGCGTCTGCTTTTTCAGTTCCCCAAATATTTGTATTTTGAATACTGTATCCATATAAACCGCTTGCTTGAAATAACCACCCGTTAATTGCTTTGGCATATTTTATTTTTAAATTACTTTGAAGATGAAAAGGAATATCTAACAATTCACAACAAAATTGATGATATACATCTTCTGGTATCCAAGTTGACCCCAATTTAACACTTATTTCATCAAACTCTAAAGGTGTAGGTTGCACTTTCTCTAATGCTTCTATATTTTTATCATATTTATTATCTACATTAATCGACTTAGCATAATTAAGTTTATGTTTTACATTTCCACTTAAATATTCGCTAGATAACACCCACCCTTTATTAAAATCATTTATTTTTTCGGGATCTTGATATATCAAACCATCTAATTCTTCGATAATTTCTTGTTCATCTTTAGGATATAATTTTTTTATGTACTCTAAATCGACACAACCACGTTCATTAAGTGAATATCTTAATGCTGACTCTGCATCTTCTGCACCAGTAGCTTTTTTACTTTTTCTTATTGTCCTCTTGGTGAACACATCACCCTTTTCATACTTAGGTTTTTCGTTGTCATTATCTTCGTTATTAACTTTATTTTCAATAGAAGTTAATAAATAATAATCTGGATCATTATCAAATGCTCTAGCATTAGCACTATCATTTATATAGCCAAATTTCTTATAAAATTTATCGTATTCAAAATTTAAGTTTTCTTGTGCTAACTTTAACTCTTCGTCACTACCATCTCGTAGTTGAACATCAAAAACTTCTCTTAATGCTTTTTTTACACTACAAAGTCCTATTATTCTTTTGGCAATTACTCCATCTTGAATACTATATGGTACTAAACTAGAATTACTCCTTTGATATATTATATCTTTCCCATCTATATTTAAAATTGTAAAAGCATTATTCTTAATACTTTCATCAGCTTCTAAAACGTCATAATTATTATCTTCCGTTTGTACGAAACTAGTATTTTCATAAATATTTGTAGGTAGATTTTGTAGTGCTTTATTCATTAAAATATTTATATCTTCATCTATTGGATTTAAAGTATTGTCAAAACCATAAGCAGTTGAATGCAATTGCATTTTTCCGAGCATCATATTAGGGTTTTCAATATAATAATTATTTATGGTTATTCCGTCAGCATATTCTCCAGTATAAATCCAGTTCTCATCACTAACATCTAACTTCAATTCTTCTCTCTTTTTTAAAAAAATAATATCTGATGTTGCTTTAGTATTAGCATTACCAGAAAAAGTATTGTTTGGTAGTCTTATTGCACCTAAAAATTCTGCTCTTTTTGCAATATACTCTCTTACAGTTGTGTCTTTTTTATCTAATGTACCATCAGTAGTAATAAAAGCAATAATACCACCAGCTCTTACTTTATCTAATGTTTTTTGAAAAAAGTAATCGTGTATTAAGAATTTATCTTTATATCTTCTATCAAAAACACTATTGCTACCAAAGGGAACGTTACCTATTGATATATCAAATAGTTCATCAGCAACTTTTGAATTTTCATATCCATTAATTTCTATTTTAGCGTTAGGATAAAGTTTTTTAGCAATTCTACCACTAATACTATCTAATTCTACTCCATACAATTTAGAATTACTAAAATCATTAGGTAATCTTCCAAAAAAATTACCAATTCCACAACTCGGTTCCAAAATATTTCCTTTTTCAAAACCAAATTGTTTCAATGCTTTATATATTCCATCTATTGCAACATTGGGTGTATAAAAAGATGTTAATGTTGAACGCATAGCATCTTTATATTCTTCATCACTTAACAATAATTTTAATCTTTTTCTTTCACTTTCCCAATTATCTTTTCTTTCATCAAAAACATCAGCAATACCACCCCAACCTACATAACGAGATAATATGTCTTGTTCTTCTTGTGTTGCATTCCTATCTTCCGTTTCAAGTTTCTTTAAAAGTTCTATTGCTTTAACATTTTCTTCAAATCTAAACTTTGGTCCAAAACTTGTATCAACTTTATCATCACTAATATGATAGTTAATTGGAGGATAATCTTCGACAAGTTCTTCGCCCTTTGCATTGTAACTATGTTCTTCTATAATATTAGTTTTAATTCCCTCACGAGTTGGAATTATTTCAGCAGTTGTTACTTTATAATCTATTTCTTTATCTTTAATTATTTCAGATACTTCATTATCTAATTCTTCCAATGCCTTCTTTTCGATTTCTTCCGAATCTATTATTTTTGTACTTGGAATACTTAAATCATAATTTTTATAATCAAAATTATGCCAATAAATAGTAATAGCATTTGGTGTGAATTTAATATCGAAATCTTTGTCCTTATATAACGATTGAAGAAAAGCATTTGTTTGAATAAAATTATATAACTTTTCTTCATCAGTTTTATCTACATTAAAATAAGTAAAACTATTCTCTGCATCTGATATATTTTTTATTAATTCACTAGTTAAAACAATAGATAAATTTCTTTTATTAGACCTAATATGCTCCCATTTTTGTAATTCTACTGAAGAAATTTTAAAAGTATTTTGATATTTAGTATCAAAAGAATTAAATATATCACATATTTTACTTGCCAGTTCATCTTCTCGTGATTCAAACAAAGATAACTGTTCTTGGTCTGAAACACTTTTTGGCTCCTCTGTTTCAACACTTTCTTCTATATCTTTTATTTTTTCTTCTGGTATTTCCTTTGTTTCAACAATATCTCTTTTAAATGCTTTTTCATATTTTTTTACATATTCGCCATAAATACTATTAATAATACTAGAATTAAAATCAGAGTTAGTTTCTACTCCCTCGATAAAACTTTCCTTTTCACTATCATTAAGATATTTATCGTCTTTAAATTGTGAAAGTACGTTTTTACCTATATAATCTTGCACCTTTTCTAAACTAATGACATTTTTTACAAAATCCTTATATAAAATAGCCGTTTCCTTATTAGCAATTTGCATACACTTCAAAATATCTTCTGTATTCATTTCTTCCAACATTTCATAAGAATTAGGAAGATTATAAATATTAAAATTAGTTTTTGCTAAAAAAAGTGAAGTCATTGTCTTTGCAATAAACTCCACTTCATCAGCATCCATACTTTTATAATTATTAATTACTTGATTTAAAGATATTTCATAAAAAGTATTATAAAAGTTTTCATATAAATTTTTAGTTTCTTCATTATTTATATTATTAACTTCTTGATAATACTTTAAAATCGCATTATCTACAAAATGTCTATAATTCCAAACTGGATAATCTTTTCCATAGGTTTGTTTAATATCAAAAACATAAATTTTTCCCCTATCACTAAGAATGGGAATACCTTTGCTTTTAGGTTTTATTCTTCTACCAATATTTTCACTATTCCACTCATCAAAAGTTTTAAAAACTCTACCACTTGAATTATAAGTATATAAATTTAAAATATTATCAATACTATAATTATCTAATATTTTAGACCAAAATATTATAAATTTATTCCAATTACTTAAATCAGTTTGTACTTCATTTATAGTTTCATCTCTTATTGCAGAATGTTCTTCTAAAAAATTATTCATTTTTAACACCTTCTTTCAGTTCATTTTCAATTAAAAAAATCTCTATTAAAGAGTTCCTATTTTTTCTATTAATTTTTGCTTTATCAGATATAGCATTATATGCAAAGTTTAATTTACTACTTAATTCTTCCAAACCTTTTAAGTCATTAATTGACAAAGGAGGAGCAAGATAAAGTCCAGCAATTAATTTGTTATCTTCGTAACTATACTCAACATTAAAATCAATTTTCCCAAATATCTTAATAACTTCATTTATTATAGAAACTAATTTTGTCCTAACTTGCGATTCAGTAGTATTAAGTTTTTGTTCTTGACTTTCATTTCCATTATTAAATTTTAATTGTTCTACTGTGTAATATGTATTAATTAATCGTTCCAATGGTCTTACTTTTCTTTCAATAAAACCACCTTTATAGCAACTAAATTTTTTATAAATTACAGTATCACGAAATATTGGATAACCTATGGTTGGGAATATGATAGTTTTGTAATGTAATTGCTTTATTTCATCAGCAGTTAATAATCTTCTTGATATAAGACTTGTATTACTACTTCCATTATTATTCGACAAACTCATTGAATAATTTAAAGAAGTAGTTTCCACTCCGTGAGTTCCTAATCTTGAGCTAATGGCTTCAGCAGTTTCTTGGGTATTAGTTTTAAGATAAGCAAGTCCACAGTTATCTTGGATTATTTGACTTACTTCTTTACCATATAAATTATCGAGTTGAGCAAAACTTTGTAAGAAAAATTGAAAATACATACCTCTTGACCTAGCAACCGATACTATTGTTTCAATGTCCTGTAATGGTGGTGTATTCGCAAATTCATCCAACAAAAAAACAAGTTCAACTGGTAACTTCTTATTGGATTGAGTATTACATAATAAAACTAATCTTTTATAAATTAGAGAAACAACTACTGATACTAATGTATAATAGATTTTAGATTCATCTGGAATACAACAATATAAAACTGATGGCTCTTTTCCTAATATATCAAAGTCAAAATCAGAATTAGAAGTAATATTTTCAACATTAACATCATCAAATAAAGTCATTCTTTCATTAAATATGGAAGTTATAGACTTATAAGTATTTTCACTAGTAGAAATAATTGGTATTAATTTATCTTTACTTCTAGATCCATAAGGTTTTGTTTCAACATATTTTCTTAAAACTTTTATATTCCTTTCCGTCATTGAGCTATTTTGAAACTTCTTCATAGATGTTAGTGTAATTTGTTCTCTCTTTATTTTCCCATCAGCATAATCTTCCAAGAATAGAAAAATTATGCCATATAATAAATCACTAGCGCTATTATTCCAAAACGCTTCTTTTGCAGTTTTATCAGCCATTATCATAGTACAAATATCATTAACAATTTGATTACATTGAGCGTAATGAGTTATAGCTTCATTTTTATATTTCATCTTCTTTTTAGAATTTTGAGTATTTTGACTTAGCTTTTCATTTTTATCATACATTTCATATTCACAAATTGCAGTTTCGAGTAAATTGGAATGATTTGACAACTCTGGATTTCTAAAATCTAAAGTATATATTTTATAACCATTATCTTTAAACATTCGACTTGTGGTAGAAAATATTTCACCTTTAGGGTCAGTTATGAAAACACTTTTCTTTTCTTTGGAAGTAGCGATAAATGAACACTCGGGAATTACCGCAGTAGCACTTTTACCACTACCAGTGGACCCTAAATATATATAGTGGGGCGTTTCCATATCAAACCATACATATTTATTATTTTTAGAGTAATATACTGGGAAACCTGTTTTCACAATATGACTTACTCGTTCTTTTCTAAAGTTCTTTTTTATTTCTTGTTTAGTTGCCCATCTTGCACTACCGTGTTCATTATTATTTTTAATTTTTTGTCTTGTAACAATCGGCTCTAAAAAGTATAAAAAAAATAGCATTACTGATGCTAAAACTAAAGTAACTATATACACTAATGGCATAGTTATCTTTCCATTTCTACATTTTCAAAAGGAATATCTATATTCCACATTTTATCTTCATCTATTACTTTGTACTCTTTCGGCTCTGTTACACCTAATATTAACTCTTGTAATCTACCATTAATCTCTTTTCTCGTATTTGAATCACATTTTTTTAAATACATTCCAGTTGTTGTGATAATTGGCGTTTTAAAATAAAAATCTTTAATATCATACACATTTAAAACATCAACACTAAATCTTTTATTTAAATCGACAATAATATCTGGTAAATCTTCATATCGTACCACTACTTCATTAAAACCCGTATCTAAAAAAACTAACTTGACACCATTATCAATTAATTCTCTAATCTCAACTTCATTGTACTGATTCAACTGATTATTTTTAATCATTAATTTCACCTCTATTCTTTTATCGTTCTAATTCTTCATATTTACTATCTTCCTTATCATTATCTTCATCTGAAATACTTTCCAGTTCTAACCTATAATTAATAAATCTTTCTAATTCTTTTTTTGTAGTTCTTTTATCAAATAAATATGGGAATCCATATTCATACATATTATCTACTTGAACATTTTTTCCAAAATAAAGTTGATAATATTTATTTTTTGTTTTTACTAGTTCCCAGTTATTTTGTTCAAAAATTTCATTTATTTTATCAATATTTTTTAGATTTTTAAATTCAGTTAATAAATCTACTTTAACATACTTATTATTCATTTTTTCACCTCTATTCTTTTATTTTTCTAATTCTTTATATTTACTATCTTCCTCCATAAAAATCCGTTGGATTAATAAATTTTTTAATATTTAATACCTAAAATGTCGTAACTTTCTTTAAAATAGCTACAAACAAATCTTTTTTGACTACCATTCAATAATTTTAATTCTTTTTCAGTATCGTGTTTATAAGAACCATAAGGACACCCCATACATCCAGTTCTACAAACGCAATTATAAATTTTTGGTATTTCAATATTATACTTTTGATATATTTTATCTAATAATTCATCACTTAAATCATATAATGGAGTAAACTTACTATCTTTTGTAAAGCAACTAGCATATTGTTTTTTTCTCATAATACTTTCTGTTCCTCTTACTCCTAAAATAGGTTTTAATCCAGTTTTCTTTTCAAAACTTCTTGCAGGTTCTTTTTTTAAATAATGGCAACATAAATGAGTTATATTATGAGCTTTACCACTTAATAAATATTCTCTTGCTTTTTTAGATATATTAAATCCAGTTTTATATGTTCCCATTATTTTATCCTTAATTGTTTTTGATGGAATTTTTCCCTTTCTTAAAGAATTTTGATAATAATAAATATAAAAGTCCTGTTCTTTTGAAAAACACGGAATCCCATATTTTTCTTTAATTTCAAAGGGCTTCATTTTAGGTAATAGTACAATATCACTATTTTTTAATATTCTTTGCAATATTTCGTGGTGTTCCATATATGTATTTATTCCAACGATTTTAATATCATCTCTTTTTAGATATTCTCTAATAAACCAAAATAAAAAGTGGCTATCTTTGCCACCACTATACGATAAATAGTACGTATTTGGTTTTATTTTATCAAATCTACTTTTTAAATCTAGTAAATAGTATTCTACTTCATCTATAACAATTACCTCCTTTTATTTAATTATTATTTTTCTAATTCTTCTGGATTAAATTTTTTAAGTTCTAATTCTTTTTCGATACTCATTAATCTTTTTACCAAATCTTTATTATAAAATTTATCATTTTCTAAATTCTCACTAATTATTTCTGATATTCTTTCCATTTTCTCATCATCTACCCAGTCAATAGGTACATTCATTATATCACTTATAACCACCGCTATAAGCACTTCGTGATAAATACCGTCGTGAGATAGATAATAGTGATTATTTTTTTTAATATTCTCTCTTGATATATCGAACATTCTTCTTACATTTCCTTTTCTTGATTATCTTTTTTTAAATCATTTTCTTGTTCTAATTTTTCTAAAATATCAGTATTACATATTTTATAATCTTTGATTTCTTCTTGACCTGTTTGTAACTCTATTAATCTATCGATTATATCAGCTCTAACTTTTAAGTCGCACTTATCCAAAAAATAACCATTAGTTGTTAATAGTGGCTCTAAAGAAGGATTTTTATAATCACAAACTCTTAAATTAGTTAATCCAAATTTATAATTAAAATCAACAATAACATCTGGTAAATCTTCATATCGCACTACTATTTCATTTGCACCATCAGAAACATAAACTAGTCTAGTATTTTTCTTCAATAAATTTTTAATTTCTGCATTATTATATTGCTCAAACGAATCATTTATAAACTATTTTTTAAAAATTCTTCTACACCTTGACTATCATATTCTTTCAATACATCAAAATTAACATCTGCAATTTCATATTTACCCATATTATATTGTTGAATACCTTTTGGCTTACTAATAATTCCTTTAGCAATTAGTTTATTTTTCGTACTTTTTGAGAGATCTCCATTCAAAAAAATTTGATTATTGTGTTTTAATGGTATCTCTGGTAAGTTGATAGTTACATCAGAATACAAGTTTCCGTTTGGAGAAACTATTCCTATATATAAACGACCATCATAAAAATAATCAGATACTTTTAAATAATATTTATCATTAAACTTTTTTTTCATTTTTATTTTCCTCCTCATCTTTAATAATACTTTCTAAAAATTTATTCTCATTTTCTAAAGATATTATATATAAATTCGATAGCTCTTTTTCAAAACTATCTTTAATATTTTTGTTTTTCGTTTTATATTTATTAATCATTTTTAAATTATCTTTTATCTTATTGTTTATTTTCAAAACCATTTCAGTATATTTAGATACTGTTTTTTGCATATTTGAAAATTCAATATTTAATTTAGAAAAATCCATTATAATTCCTACCTTTCCATCTCTACTTTATCATTTGCTATATAATACACATTACCTTGTATTGCATCACATAATATATCTCGACGCCGAGCATTTTGAATATCTTGCAAAGTTAAATCTCCTTTAAAGTAATGTAATGCAAGAAAATCCGAAATTTTTATGATTGAATAACCCTCTTCGTCTTTTAACCACGCATCAAAAGCCGAAGATGTTATAGTTACTACTTCATTATCTTGAGCATCTTCTTTAAAATTATAAATACTCATAAACGCTTCATAAAATGTTAAATCATCTTTTTTTAATTTATTATTTTTAAAATCATTTAATTTATCTTGTATATTCATTTTAAACCTCCTTATTTTTCATTATCATAATTAAATAATTTACTAAATTCTTGAGATGCTTTTTCCATCTCATAATTTATATTTTTTAATGCTTTTTCCATTTTATATTTACTTGGAAACTTGAAATTAGTAATACCTTTAAAATAGTTATCTAATACCATCTTTCTTATTTGTTTATCATTAAAATCGTTTTTAATACTATTTTGATAAGCAATTTCTTGAATTAAGTCCTCTATTGTAATTATTTCATTAGTTTTTTTGTTCTTAACCTGTGCATATAGTTTGTAATATTGATACATAGAATGATTAACTATTGAATTATAAATGTAATTATCGATATATTCTTCCTTTTTTAAAACAATACTATTATTTTTAGTCAGTTCATTAATATTATTTTTTTTATTTAAATCATCAAAATATTTATTAAGATTAATGAGATCGTCGTCAATATTTTTCTTATTTTTATATAAGGTAGAAGTTTCATCATTAAATAAATACTTTTTAATTCTCTTTGT
>CANRHM010000017.1 GCA_947630415.1 uncultured Bacilli bacterium
TTGTTCATGAACAAAATCGAATAACAAAGGAGATCTTAAATAGATATAGAAATTGAAATAAAAGCCAGTATTAAAGAGATTATAAAAAAGATTAAAGAGAGAAAGAAACTAGTCATACCAGGATTGAAAGATGCGGAGTTTAAAAGGCTTTTAGAAAATTGATAGGTACAATGAGAAAAGAAAAAGAATTGACATTTTCTAGGAACAATGTTATATTTTTCCTAGAAAAAAGAAATGAATGTTTATGAATAATTATGACAAAATTTTAAATTATGCAGAAGAAAATAAGGGATATGTTACTACAAAAGAAGTAGAAAAATTAGGTGTTAATCATACCTTTTTAAGTAATTTGGTTAAACATAAAAAATTAGAAAGAGTAGGGACAGGCATTTATAAATTGCCAACTTATCCTATAGATCAGTTTTATATTCTGTCTAAAAGCAGTAAAAATATGTGCTATTCTTATGCTACTAGTTTATATTTACATAACATGACGGATCGTATTCCACTTATTTGTGATGTTACAGTTCCTTATAATTATAGTGGGAATTTACTGAACAATGAAAATGTAGCACTTAGATATGTGAAAAATGATCTTTTTAAACTAGGTATGACCGATATTAAAACAATTAATGATTTAACCGTTCATTGCTATGATTTAGAAAGAACCTTATGTGATATTATTAAAGATAAAAACCATATGCAAAAAATAAAAATAAAGATATTTTAAAATTAATTAAATATGCTAAAAAATTAGATATTGAAGAAGAAGTCGTGGAATTAATGGAGGTATTATTATAGTTGAATTCAGATAAATTAAATGACATTATAAAAAAGAAATCTAATGGTAATAACAACTTGACACATCATCTTCATCAAATGTTTTTTTTGAACATGTTTTGATGCGACTTTCGAAAAGTAAGTATCAGCATAATATTATTTTAAAAGGTGGAGTTTTACTCTCATCTATTATTGGAGAAGATTTAAGAACGACTAAAGATATTGATGCTACGCTAAAAGATAGTTCATTATTGAGGCAAATATTTATTAATTATAGTAGAAAGATGTATTATGTTGGTGATGTAACCTATGATGATACCATTCGAGCTATACAAAAAATAATGAATATATTAGAAAGTGAAATGGTTACGCTATAGTTATTTCGTGAGGGTAGTGGAATAAGGGGAATGTTTTCCTCTTTTTTTTCATACATTGTGTTGAGGTGTTCATCCATGTTCACAAAAAAGATCGATGCTAGGATTAAAGTGATTTTTCTAATACTCATTTTACTATTTGTTTTTATTATTTTACGTGTTTTTTATGTACAAGTCATCGATTATAACTTTTTATCTGATTTAGCCGATGATTTATGGAGTAGAAATTTACCAGTGGAAGCCAATCGTGGATTGATATTAGACCGTAATGGAGTTGTTCTTGCTGATAATTTGACAACAACATCTTTAGTTTTAATTCCCAATCAAATTACGGATAAAGAAAAAGTTACCAAAGAACTTGCTCGTATTTTAAATGTAAGTGAAGAAGAAATGGCAAAGCATGTCAACAAGGTCACTTCGATTGAAAGGGTGCATCCGGAAGGAAGAAGATTATCGTATGAAGTGGCCGATGAAATAGCATCTCTCAATTTAAGTGGAGTCTATCTAGTCAAAGAAGCAAAAAGATATTATCCGTATGGAGATTTATTATCGCATGTTTTGGGGTATGTAGGAATTGATAATCAAGGGTTATCCGGATTAGAGTTACAATACGATGAATATTTAACAGGAGAACAAGGAGCCATTAAATATTTTTCGGATGCCAAAGGAAATAAACTGGATTTATCCGAAGTTTATGTGGCACCCCAAGATGGCATGAATATTCAACTGACCATCGATTATAAAATACAGATGTCCCTAGAACGGGAACTCGATAATGTGGTTTCGATGTTTAATCCCGATATGGCTTTAGCAATTGTGGTGGATCCCAATAATGGAGAAATCTTAGGGATGAGTTCAAGACCTAATTACGACCCTAATAATTATCAAAAATATTCGACCGAAACTTTGTCACGTAATTTACCGATATGGGCCTCTTACGAACCAGGAAGTACTTTCAAAATTATGACCTTTGCTTCTGCTTTGGAAGAAAACTTAATCGATATGGAGAAAGACCATTTCTATGATAGTGGGGGCGTTACCATTGGCGGAAGCAGAATTGGTTGTTGGAAAGCAGGAGGACATGGTGATCAAACCTTCTTGCAAGTACTAGAAAATTCGTGTAACCCAGGCTTTGTAAAACTAGGACAAATGCTAGGAAAAGAAAGACTTTTCTCTTACCTTGATAAGTTTGGCTTTGGTACCAAGACAGGCGTTGATTTAACAGGGGAAGGAGAAGGAATTATTTTTCCTTTAGACCGGGTAGGAGAGTTGGAACTAGTGACCACAGCCTTTGGTCAAGGAGTAAGTGTCACTCCGATTCAACAAGTGATGGCTGTCTCTTCCGTCGTTAATGGTGGAAGTCTCTATAGTCCATACATTGTTAAAAATATTCTAGAACCTGAGACCAACAGTATTGTCAAAACATATGAAAAAAAGTTTGTCCGAAATACGATTAGCAATGAAACCTCCTTAAAGATGCGTTATGCCTTAGAAAGTGTAGTTGCCCGAGGGGGAGGAAGATACGCTTATATCGATGGTTACCGTATTGGGGGAAAAACGGGAACGGCTCAAAAAGTCGAAAACGGAAGATACTTAGTTAACAACTACATCATGTCCTTTATGGCCGTTGTTCCAAGTAACGATCCTAAGGCCATTTTGTATGTAGCCATCGATAATCCAAAGAACACCGCGATGTTATCGAGTTATACGACAGCTCCTGTGGCAAGGCGCATTTTATTAGATATTATCGATGCTTTAGATATTCCAAAGCAGGAAGGTCAAATCGAAAAAGTCTATCAATGGGATGATGAAGTGTACGCGGAAGTACCTAATGTAATCGGCATGACGCCTAAGGAAGCTTCCAAAGCCTTGACCGACTTTAAAATTGAGTACACCGGAAATGGCGAAAAAGTAGTAGAACAAAGTCCTGAAGCCGGAAATAGAATTGCCAAAGGAAGTACCATTCGTCTCCTTTTGGAATAAAAAGTCGTTTTCTTTCATTGTCAAATAATGTACAACTTGCTCAAAATCAAACTAAAGTAGTAAAGTTTGTAGTATAATTTTCTAAGAAACAGGAGTGAAATCTATGCTTATATTAAACAAAGCAATCGCGGTTGTCATGATGGGTTTTTTATCTTCCGTTATTTTTGGACTCATTTTGATTCCTTTATTAAAAAGAATGCATGTAGGACAACGTATTAGTGCCTATGTAGGAGAAAATCATCGTAAAAAAGAGGGAACACCTACCATGGGAGGACTCATCTTTATTATTCCTACGGCGGTTATCACTTGGGTCTTAACCGCTCTTGGTTATTTGCAAATGACCGACGATTTGAAAATTGTTTTAGTAGTTTTTATCGGTTACGCCCTTTTAGGATTTTTGGATGATTATCTGTCGATCAAGCGTAAAGAAAACGATGGATTAACGACCGCACAAAAATTTTTAGGACAATTAGTCATGGCCATCATTGTTTTCTATCTTTATATGAAAGGAAATAATCCCACTTCACTAGTGGTTTCAACGTTACATATCAATATTGAAATGGGTTGGTTCTATGGGGTATTCTTACTGTTCCTTTTAATTGGTAGTAGTAATGCGGTCAATTTAACGGATGGACTAGATGGTCTTGCAGGAGGATTGTCCGCTATTGCTTTTATCGCTTTCAGTTTGATTTCGATGATGGTAGGTTTTCAAGAAATTGGACTCTTTACTTTCTTATTAGTGGGATGTCTTCTTGGATTCTTAGTCTATAATACGCATCCAGCAAAAGTGTTCATGGGCGATACCGGATCCTTAAGTCTAGGAGCCGTAATGGCCGTTATTGCCATCCTAGTTCACCGTGAAATTACTCTACTAGTAGTTGCTTTTGTCTTTGTTATTGAAACCTTAAGTGTTATCTTACAAGTATTTTGGATTAAAGTATTCCATAAGAAATTATTCTTGATGACGCCACTTCATCATCATTTTGAAAAATTAGGATGGCAAGAGACCGATATTGTAAAACTCTTTTGGGTCGTTGGTTTAGTTCTTGCTATGGGAGGAATCTATTTCGGTATTTGGATGTAAGAAAGGATACGTATGAAAAATAAAAAGATAGATAAGATTCTTTTTATCGCTGTTTTATTTTTAGTACTGTTCGGACTCGTAATGATTTATTCTTCATCAAGTATTTGGGCTGCATACAAGTTTAACGATGCTTTCCGTTATGTGAAGAGTCAAGCATTATTTATCATAGTAGGATTCATACTCATGATTTATATTTCAAAAGTAGATTATAATTGGTACTATAAAAAGACAAATCTTATTTTAAGTATTTGTCTTTTATTATTAGTATTAGTCTTAATTCCAGGCATAGGAAGTGTCCGGAATGGAAGTAGAAGTTGGTTTGGAATTGGTTCTTTTGGTGTGCAACCTTCGGAGTTTGCTAAACTGGGGCTAATTATTTTTACAGCCAAATATTTATCAAAGAGTAACAAGTTTTTAAAAGATTTAAAAAAAGGAGTTATTCCTATTTTAATAGTGCTCTTTTTAATCTTTGGTTTAATCATGCTTCAACCGGATTTTGGAACGGGTATGATTATTATCTTAAGTATTATTGCTATGCTTTTTATTGCAGGGGTTGACATCAAGTTTTTTATTGGTTTAGGTCTTTTAGGTGTCGTTGGAATAGTAGTCCTAATCTTGATTGCCCCTTATCGAATGGACCGTATTACGTCTTTTCTAAATCCTTGGAGCGATCCATTAGGAACCGGCTTTCAAATCATTCAAAGTCTTTATGCGATTGGTCCAGGTGGATTATTAGGTATGGGCTTCTTAAATTCAAGACAAAAACACTTCTATTTACCAGAACCTCAGACGGACTTTATCTTTTCGATTAT
Source organism: uncultured Bacilli bacterium (assembly GCA_947630415.1). Classification (GTDB taxonomy): domain Bacteria; phylum Bacillota_I; class Bacilli_A; order RF39; family UBA660; genus Faecenecus. Next base: position 5,034 of record CANRHM010000017.1, read on the forward strand.
TTCCGAAGAGTTTGGTGTTTTAGGGGTTATTATTGTAAGCACTTTTTTCCTTCTTGTTTTATGGCGTGGTATTAAAATTGCCCTTAGTGCCAAAGATTCGTTTGCCAAATATTTAGCCTTTGGTATGGTTTTTCAAATTTTAATTCAAACCGTAATGAATCTCATGGTGGTTATTGGTCTTATTCCTGTAACAGGAGTAACACTTCCGTTCTTATCTTACGGCGGAAGTAGTCTCCTTGTAAGTCTTGTTAGTATTGGCATCATTCTAAATATTTCTAGAAACAATTGAAAAAAGAATGGATTTTTGGTCGAAAATTTCGACCAAAAAAATTATAAGAGTAGCCCTACTCACAGGCACTTTAAATATTTTCAAAAATAGTTAAAATGCTATTGACATATAAACAAAAGTTCGATATATTTTAATTGTAAGCACAGTGAGGGGATTGAACGTAAGTAGTTTTGTATTAAATGATAAAGTTTCAAATTTGATGTCCCAAAATGGGACTTCAAGTTTAAATGGATATGGTGGAGTTCGAAGAAATCCATATGGGAGATGAAATATGAATGATATTGTAACAAACGAATTAAAAATTGAGAATATGATTTATGAAATTAGAGGAAAACAGGTGATGCTGGATTCTGATTTAGCGTTATTATATCAAGTGGAAACAAAAAGAATTAATGAAGCTGTAAGAAGAAATTTTGAGAAATTCCCAGAAAGATTTTGTTTTAAATTAAATAGAAATGAATATCTTGATATTCTAAGGTCGCAAAATGCGACCTTAGAATTAAAACAAGGTCAATATTCAAAATATTTACCTCAAGTATTCACAGAACAAGGTATAGCCATGCTTGCCACTATTTTAAAATCTGATGTTGCAATCCAAGTCAGTATTGCTATTATGGATGCTTTTGTAATGATGCGAAAGTATATTTCTAATGAATTGATTGAGCAAAAATATATTAACAATTTAGTGATAAAACATGATGAAGATATTAAATTGTTACAAGCGTCTTTTAATAAATTTGAAGAAAAGAAAAAAGATAATGAAATTTATTTCAATGGACAAATCTATGACGCTTATTCAAAAATAGTTGATATTTTAAAAGAAGCACATGACAACATAATTATTATTGATAACTATGCAGATAAATTTGTTTTGGATATGATAAGAAATCTAAAAGTTGATGTAACTATAATATGCAAAAATAATGGTGTATTAAAAGAAATAGATATAAATAAATATCAAAAGCAATATAAAAATTTAAAAGTAGTTTATAGCAATGATTTTCATGATAGATACATTATATTAGATCAGAAAGAAGTTTATCATTGTGGAGCATCTCTTAATTATGCAGGTAGCAAAACTTTTTCAATTAATAAATTAGAAGATAAAATGATAAAGAACAGTTTAATACAATATGTACTTACGATTATAGAAAAATCTTCCGTTGTTTTGTAAGTGAAACCTATTAAAAATCAGTTATGAAGGAAGTAGCTTCTTGTAAGTCTTACTATTGTTATATTTTTATAGTTAAATGATTTGTATATAATATTTTATATGCTGTATTCTATTTGTAGAACAATGTATTGACCATGTCAAACAAATTGTTATATAATCAAATTAGAAATGAGGTGGATTATGGAAACTTTAACTTTGAATGTTCGCGTGGATGCAAATGATAAAAAAAGATTTGAACAATTTTGCGATAATGTGGGCATGAATATTTCTACAGCAGTTAATATGTTTATTAAAGCAGTGTTAAGAGAAAATAAATTACCTTTTGAAGTTAAGACTAGTTCTTTTGATGAAATGGTTTATGAGAAATTAAAAGAGGCGGAATTGCAAATAAATGATTCTTCTAAAAGATATTCTAAAGAAGACATTGTAAAAAGTATGGATGATATTATAGGCTAGTGATGTATAAAATAGAAGTTTTACCTGTTGCCAAAAAAGATATTGATGATATCATCTTTTACATTTCACATAATTTAAAAAATATAACCGCATCAAAAAAATTAAGAGATTGATTTATAAATAGTTTTGAACAGATTTTACAATTTCCCTATGGAGCTTCTGCTTATCAGCCACCCGGTCTGTTGCAAAAGGAATATAGAATTTATAGGGTTAAAAATTTTCTTATGTTTTATACCATAAATGAGAAAGAAAATTTGATTATCATTGTAAGAGTTTTATATAACAAAATGGATGTTAGCAAGATATTAATGCAATAGAAAATTAAAATCAATCTTATAGAATAATTATGAAGATGAAATAACTATAAAATAATGTTTGATAAATAGTGTTTTAAGGTCGCATTTTGCGACCTTAGATTTTGCAGGATAAGGTTCGTTTTGACTATATTATTTCCTTGACATACAAGGACTTTCCTTTTATAATAACATACCTAGTGAGGAGGTATGTTTTTTTATGAAATTTTGGCGTTATATAGCAAATAAAAAAAGTACTTTCTCTAATAATAATGATTCTTTAGAAGAACAAAAGCAAGATACAACGGATTTAAGTTCCTCTTTAGATTCTTCTAAAGAAGATGAACAAAATCTTCAAGAGCAAAACGATAGTCAACAAAGTGGGGAATCGAGGGAATCTAGCAGTAATCAAGATACTTTAGAAGATCAAGAAACAAAAGAGCATGTATCAGAAAAAGATCAAGAAAGTTTAGAAGAATCTAGTTCAAGCGAAGATGATTCTAGTAAGGAACAAAATTCTTCGGAAGAACAAAATGCTGGTGAAATGGAAACGAGCAAAAATAAGGAAAGCTCTCAAAGTTCCAGTGAAGATGATTTGAATCAAGAGCAAAAAACATCTCAAGAAAATAGTTCTAGTCAAAATGAACCTAATGAGAATGGAGAAAATACATCAAAACAAAGTTTCAGTGAACAAGGATCAAGTGATGAACAAGAAAATGTTCAAGAACAAAGTTCTAGTGAAAAAGAAAGTCAAGAACAAAATCCCAGTGAACAGGAATCAAGTAGCCATCAAGATAGTGAAGATAATCAAGATCTTGAGGGACAAGACGCCAATCAAGGAGATTATATAGATCAAAGCTTAAGTAGCAAGATGCCTTTTGGTGGAGCGGGTGCTTTTCAAGCATCAAGTGAAGATCAAAATAGTTCAGGAAGTCAGGGGATAGAGAAACAAGAAAGTAGTAAAGATCCAAGCACTTTAGAAGGACAAGGTTCTAACAATCAAGAATTAAGTAGACCATTAGATACTTCACAGGAACCAAAACTTAGTGAAAGTAGTTCTAATCAGGAATCAAAATCTTCTAGGGAACAAAGCTCCAGTGAAAAAGAAGCAAATGAAAATAAGGATGCTTCTCCTAGTCAAGAAAGAAATGAAACAAGTGCTACTCAAGATCAAGAATCTAGTATAGATCAAGGGATTTCTCAAGAACAAAAGGAATCAAAAAATAAAGAGTCTAATGGTCAAGAGAGGGATATCAATGAAGGGACCACTTTGAAAGACCAAGATACTAAAGAAGAAAAGAACCATAAACAAGATAACGATGAGGCAAGTGATTTAGATCCATCTTCTATACCTCAAGAGGAAAAACAAGATAACAAACCTAAAAAATCAGAAAAAGAAAAGTCCCATAAACGAAAAAAAGATCCTTTTAAAGATGGAGATGCTGAAGTACCGAAAGAAAAAATTGAAAAACCGGAACGAACCGAAGCAACCAATCAATTCTTAGGGCAATTAGGAACACTTCCTTTCTTTAAAGATCGCTCTCATGGAGGAAGTTATTCGATTGACACCTCTAGTGATACAGAAGTATCAGAGACGGTTATTCGAACACTTATATCTAAATTTTTAAATCAACGGTTCTGTCGTAAAGTATCGGACCTAAATGTTAGAAGTACAGCTTTAGAACGATCAGAAGGTTTTTATCGATGGGATGTTAAAAGAGTGGTTAAACATTTGGAAACGGAACAGTTAACCAAAGTGTTACACGATAAATATGGATATCAGTACGCCCAAGGAAAATATGAAAATGTTCCTTTGTCTTTCTACTTTGATATGTCTGGTAGTATGAGTAATTACACCAATATGTTATCGGTGATGGCGATTGAACTATTAAAAAAAGATGTTAAAGTCTTGGTGGGATTTAATGAAACAGTACATGTTCAAATTGAAAGTATTCCCAAAGAATTAACGGTTAAAGAACTGGCTAAGTTTTTATCGTCGGCAGGATACTCTTCATCGATTGAAAATTGTCCTAAAGAAACGAAGGACCGTATTACGTATAGAGCTATTAATCAAGATATCGATAAATATTTAATTTCCAAGAAAGCAGAGAAATGTGTAATTTTTGCCGATTGTGATCCTATCCGTGAAATCATTCGGCTATCCCAAAAAGTACAAGTTTACTGGTTTAACTTTGAATCTTACTTTAGATCTTATGATTTAGGTGGATACAAAGGATTTGCTTATAAAGTATCTAGTCTTGAAGATATCGCTGAAGGACTCATTAAAGTCAATGAAAAAAGATTTGAAGCGTTGGTTTATACGGATACCGACAGTGATAAAACGTTAAGGAGGTAAAACATGATAAAGATTGATGAATTAAAAAAGGAAATTGAAGCGACGGGATATTATCCGACGGAAGAATTGCTATACGATACTTTCAATGCTTTGATGGTGTTTATGAGTGGAGAATCGAATCCAGGACAAGATGTATTTGCCCTTTGTTTGGAAGGCCCTCCTGGAGCAGGTAAATCTTCTTTTGCTAAGATGTATCGAGATATTGTAGAACATCATTTTAATAGCCCTGTCGAGTTAGTGGAGTACCAATGTGATCCTGCGACTTCCGAAGAAAAATTAAAAGAAGATATTCGTATCGTGGCGGTCGTTACAAGAGATGGAAAAGAAGTCATTATTCCGGGTATCTTAGTACGTACTGTACAACTTTTAAACGAAGGCAAAAAAGTGGTGCTCTTTGTCGATGAGTACGATAAAGCAAGAGAAGAGACGGATTCTTTCTTCTTACAATTCTTACAAGATGGAAAATTAAATGCTGTTCAATCTGGAGATATGGAAATTAAGAAAGAATACAAAAACAATTTACAAGTCATTTTCTGTAAAAATGATGCCAGAGAAGAACTATCAGGCCCGCTTACAAGACGTCTTAGAGTCATTCGCTTAGATTACATGAAACCAGAGTTATTCCATACGGTTGCAAGACGGGTCTTAATCGATGAAGCATATGAAAAAGTAGAAGAGAATCTTTTAAACTTAGTCACGTTGATGTATCAATTTGCCTATAGTAAAAAAGAAATCTTTAATCGTCTTCCTTCTTGTTCAGAGATGCTAATTGCTTTGGAAGACGCCAATCGTCTTATGAATTTAGCCAATGCTCCACAATATATTATTTATAGAGCTATTGTTAAAAACATGTTTAAAAACAAAGATGATCTAGTAACGTTTGAAGAACAACTTCCAAAATCGAGAGATGAAATCGATAAGAAATTAGCAAAAACGATTAATGAAATGAAAAAAGGCGAAAGGAAAAGTGACGCTAAGGCAGAACGAAAGAATCTAGTCGCTTTAATGAGTCAAACGGTCTTTGAAGGAGAGGCTAAAAAACTAGCTGAAAAGACCAAAGAACTAGAAGATTTAATTAGTAAGTATGAGCTTGAATTTGCAGCAATGAAAAAACGTTATGAAGAGGAACAAGAACAAGAATTAGAGCGAATTAGACTAGAAAATGGAAAATTCTTATCCAGTAGTAGATTGCCTAAAGCCGAGGGTAACTTCTTTGATGAATCGTTAAGTGTTCGAAGAGGTAAAAATATTTTTGAAATCGATTTAAAAGATGAATGGACAGAAGTAGCAACCTTATCGATACCTTCTTTATCCCATACGAGTTTAATTGAAAACTTAGTGGAGGCAGGAGTTGATGTTACAATCTATGAAAATGGTGTTTTACTAGAAGATGAAGAGGATAACCGTCTCATTGTTTTTAAAGAATTAGATGAAGAGAAGAAGCCTCATTACCGCTTTATGGCCAATCACTTAGTTATTCCTTCGACTTTTATTGGAAGCATCTATGCCTTTGTTGATTTCTCAAAACAAGTATTAGAAGGACAAATTAATAGTCCTTCGATCAAGGATCATGGAAATTACCAAGTAAATGCATTCGTTTATGATGATCAAGCATTAACATATGAGGAAGTACTTGATCACGTATATCATATTGAAATCAATGATAAAGTCGATCATATCGATCAATTAGGAACCATGGTAGAAAGTCTTTCTTGTGCTTCGTTAGAGCCGGTTACCAAAAGCAATACCCAACTACTTAAGCAAAAAGAGAAGGTGTATGTAAAATGATAGCAGTCGATATTCATCAACCCGAAAGAGATAAATTAGAAGGCTTAAGGTCTTTGCATATTGATGAAGCATCGAAAAAGGCTTTTCAAGCAAAAATAGCGAAGGTAAGCGAAGAAGAAAAGGAAGAGTTAAGTCAAAGATTAATGAACCTATTGTTGAGTTCTTTTTATAGCGAAGAGGAAAAGAGTGCAGAATTAGAAGAATTGTTATTAAAAGGAGCAGCTCCTTCTTATTATGATGCTAAACTAGATACTTTTCCTTTACTCCTTTGTGCTGAAAACAATTATAAAAATACGCTTTGTCTTTTAATTAAAGCAGGGGCTAATATTGATCAAGTGAATCATGCAAGAAAAAGTGCTCTTATGGTGGCTTCCGCCTGTGGAAATGTGGATATTGCACTTTACTTAATCATTTGTGATGCTAATTTAAATTTAAGAGATGTCTATGGCAATAATGCACTTATGATTGCTTATCAGAACAGTCAGCCTAAAATATTTGATATGCTCTTATATAGAGGAAGTGTCTATAACAATGTCAATGTTTATGGCGAAAAACTCTTTACTATGAAGCAGGTTTCTGGATTTGGAAATATGGTTTTACCTCTTAATCTTCCTTCGGAGGAAGAAGAAAAAGAATTGTTAACGTACGCGGATATACAAGCAAAATTAGAGGAAGCAAAACAAAAAGCAAAAGAAATGAAGGATAAAGTTTTAATTAAATAAAAGAACTTATCCTTTTTTTGTTATAATAAAATAAAAGGAGGAATTAAACATGCAAACAAAAAAGATACTGATTGTAGGAGGAGGGGCAACAGGCCTTTGTGCAGCTATTGTAGCAAGAAGAAAAGGTTATCTAGTTACGGTAGTTGATAAAAACGATGTGATGGGAAAGAAAATTTTATTGACAGGATCCGGTCGTTGTAACTTTTTTAATAGGGATATGGATCTTTCCCATTTCCATTCGAGTGATCCTTCTTTACTTGCTTCTTTTATTGATCAAGAAACGATTAAGGAAGTTCTTCCTTTCTTTAAATCCATTGGTATTCTTCCGGAGGAAAGGGAAGGGTATCTATATCCTTCTACATTCCAAGCTTCTACCTTAAGAGAAGCACTTATCTATGAAGCAGAAAATTTAGGTTGTACCCTTATTCCTTCCTTTAATGTACAAAAAATAGAAAAGAAGGAAGGACAGTTTTTAGTATCTAGTGATAAAGAAGTCTTAACATGTGATTATGTTGTTTTAGCAGCAGGTTCTAAGAGTTATCCTAAAACGGGAAGCGATGGAGATGCCTACAGGTTTGCTTCTTCGTTTGGACACACGATAAGAGAAGTCTATCCTGCTTTGGTTCCTCTCAAAGGTGTAGGTTCTTATTTTAAACGTTGGGATGGAGTACGATGGAAAGCATCACTCGTTGCAAGAACCATAACTTCAGTCTTAGGTTCTTCTTCTGGAGAAGTACAATTTACGGATTATGGTTTAAGTGGCATTTGTATTTTTAATTTAAGTGGAGAAGTAAATCGTGCTTTACATCAAGGAAATGCTGTTTTTGTCGATATTAACTTTTTATCTACCTATGGTCTTACAACGGAAGAAAAAGCTTTATCTTTCTTTGATAGTCGTGCTCATGAATTATCCAAACGAAATCTTCGCCTTTTCTTAGAAGGATTATTTCCTTACAAATTAGTTCCTCTTTTTATCGAAAAAGCGTCTTTAAATAAAGAAGAAGAGTATAGTTCTTTATCCGAAGAAGAGAAAAAACGTTTAGTAAATCTTCTTCTTTCTTTCACGGTCCCTATTAAAGAAAGCCTATCATATGATCGAAGTCAAACATCGACAGGAGGTATTTCTCTTTTAGAAGTCGATCCTACTTGTATGGAATCAAAATTAGAAAAAGGACTTTATATCTTAGGAGAAGCCTTGGATATCGATGGTGAGTGTGGCGGTTATAATCTTGGTTTTGCTTGGATTTCAGCCCTTAAAATGGGCAGTAGTTTGGAGGAAGTAAAGTGATTCGAATACAACAAATTAAAATTCCAGTAGATGTGGAACAGAAGAACGAACTCAAAGAAAAAATCTTAAAAAGATTAGGTGTTTCTAGTTCTTCTTTGAAGTCTTATACGATTCATAAACAATCATTGGATGCAAGAAGAGAGGAAGTTTTCTATGTCTATGAAGTAGATGTTTTGGTGGAAAATGAAAAAGAAATTTTAAATAGAAAACAAGATGAACATCTTTTTCTTGCTCCTCTTGAAACCTATCAAGTACCTCTTCATGGAACCCTTCCATTAAAACATCGTCCTGTGGTAGTAGGAAGTGGCCCTGCTGGTTTATTTGCATCCTACCTCTTAGCAGAAGAAGGATATCGTCCTTTAATTATTGAACGAGGAGATTCCATGGAAAAACGGATTACCAAAGTGGAGTCTTTTTGGAATGATCAAGTTTTAGATACCGAAAGCAATGTTTCTTTTGGTGAAGGAGGAGCAGGTACTTTTTCGGATGGTAAACTTAATACGCTTGTTAAAGATCCTTTCTTAAGAAGCAAAAAAGTATTTGATATTTTTGTTGAAAATGGCGCGGATGAAGAGATTAAATACGTTAAAAATCCCCATATTGGAACCGATCAATTACGTTCTATCGTTGTCCATATGCGTAAAAAGATTATAGAAATGGGAGGAACTTTCCTTTTTCGTACGAAATTAACGGATATTATTCTTGAAAACGGAAAAGTTACCAAGATTATCGTTAATGGAAAAGAAGAAATTCCCGTGGAGGTATTAATTTTAGCCATTGGTCATAGTGCAAGGGATACTTTTACAATGCTTTATCGAAAAGGACTTCCTATGACTTCGAAACCTTTTGCGGTGGGGGTTCGTATATCACACTTACAAAAGGATATCAATGAAAGTCAGTATGGAAAATATGCGAAGTACTTACCTCCTGCTAATTATAAACTTACTTATACCACCAAAGAAAATAGAGGTGTCTATTCCTTTTGCATGTGCCCAGGGGGCTATGTTGTCAATGCTTCGAGTGAAGAAAAGGGGCTAGTCATTAATGGTATGAGTAACTATAAACGAGATACCATTAATGCCAATAGTGCCCTTGTTGTTACCGTGGATTCTAAAGATTTTGGTCCGGGCGTGTTAGATGGTGTCCACTTTCAACGTCAATTAGAAGAGAAAGCTTACCAATTAGGAAAAGGAAAAATTCCTACTCAATTGTTAGGAGATTTTAGAGAAAATGTACTTTCTACTCAATATAAAGAAATTAAACCAGTGGTCAAAGGAAATACTTCATTTGCCAATTTAAACGATTTGTTCCCTTCCTATATTAGTGCTTCTCTTTTAGAAGCCATTCCTTATTTTGGAAGGAAAATAAAAGGTTTTGACCGAGATGATGCGTTACTAATGGGAATTGAAAGCAGAACTTCTTCGCCAGTTCGTATTTTGCGTGATGAACATTTAGAGTCAGAAATGAAAGGAATTTATCCTTGTGGGGAAGGTGCAGGATATGCTGGAGGTATTACTACTTCGGCCATGGATGGTGTAAAGGTAGCAGAAGAAATCATAAAAAAGTATTTATGATCTTTCCTTTTTACGTTATACTAATAATAGGGTGAAGTGTATGAACCAGAAAATTGTCTTAATCGGATGTGGAAATGTCGGCATGTCCTACGCCTATGCACTATTAAATCAACGAACGAGTGTCAATGAACTCGTCCTAATCGATATCAATCAAGAACGTACTATTGGAGAAATGAAAGATTTACAACATGGTCTTCCTTTTGCTCCATCAAAAATTAATATTCGTGTTGGAGATTATCCCGATTGTAAAGATGCTCGAATGGTCGTAATTGCAGCAGGAGCCAATCAAGAAGTAGGAGAAACCAGAATGGACTTGATTGACAAGAATGCGAAGATTTTTAAAGGCATTGTGACATCGGTCATGGCTTCCGGTTTTAACGGCATCTTTTTAGTCGCTACCAATCCTTTAGATGTCATGACGTATCTTACTTGGAAATACTCAGGTCTATCAACATCCCAAGTGTTAGGAAGTGGAACATCTCTTGATACCGCACGTCTAAGGTACATGATTGCCGATAAAATTGGTGTCAATCCTAAAAATGTTCATGCTTATGTCATGGGCGAACATGGTGATAGTGAATTTGTTCCTTGGAGTATTGCCAGAGTGGGACTAGAATCTGTCGATAATTATCTATCGAAAGAAGAACAAGAAAAGATCTATGTCGATGTAAGAGATGCTGCATACGATATCATTAAACGAAAAGGTTCAACTTGCTATGGAATTGGGATGTGTTTAGTTCGAATTACCAACGCCATTCTAAGCGATGAAAATACCATTATTGCCGTTTCTAGTTACGATGATGCAAATGACCTCTTTATAGGAGGAGCTACGATATTAGGCAATACCGGTGTTAAAAAACGTATTAAAATACCACTCACTAAAGAAGAGGAAGAAAAGATGGCTAAATCGATTACATCGATAAAAGAGGCTATCAAGTCTTTAGATAATCAGGATACTAAAGATACAGAAGAAATGATTTAATGGAGGTTCTTATGGAAAATGAAAGAAAAAAAAGATCAATGCCTAAATATATTGTCTTACTTTTATTGCTTTCCCTTGTCTTAATTACGGCAGGAACATCCTTTGCCTTTTTTGAGTATATGACAAGAGGAACAACCGAAAACTACATTGAAACAGCTAATGTCATTTTTAGATACGATGAAAAAGAGGGACAAGGCAATGGAATTCTTTTACGAAATCAATTACCTATTGCAGATGAAGTAGGAAAACAATTAGAAGGGGAAAATCAAACTTTTGATTTCGACGTATTTACAAATATTCAAGATATGTCGATTAAGTATCAACTTATTGCTACGAAAGAAGAAAGTTCTGATTTACCAGAAGAGTTTGTTAAAATCTATTTGACACAAGTAGATGGAGATCAAGAAAATCCTGTAAAGTCCACGCTTCATGAAGATGGAGAAGTCGTTTTATATAGTGAATTAGCAGATACGAAATATAATAATCAAGATGGAAAAGTTATTTATGAAGAAGTTATGAATAATAAAGAAGACTATATGAAATCTTTCCGTTTAAGAATGTGGGTTTCCAATGAAGTCGATGCTTTGGATGATATCTATATGAATAAAGAATTTTCTATTAAAGTTTCTATCTTTGCTATTTCAGTGTAAACTACTAAGATAAGGATTTAAAAAGCGTTTAATCGCTTTTTTTCTTTTGTTCAAAATTGTAAAAGTATTACATCCCCACCACAGAAAAATTAACAAAAAGTTGACATGGGGGGGGGTAGTTTTATAATAAAAATAGATAAATAATA
>CANRHM010000018.1 GCA_947630415.1 uncultured Bacilli bacterium
GTCATCGTGGATGCCGTTTAGCCGTTACTTATCCAGAAATTGCAAAGATGCAAACAAGAGCCCTAATGGAAGCTGCCATTGAAGTCAAAGAAGAAGACGGATACGATATTGTTCCTGAAATCATGATTCCGTTAGTAGGCGAAGTAAAAGAGTTAAAATTTGTTAAAGATATCGTAGTAGAAGTTGCTGAACAAGTTAAAAAAGAAAGAAATTCAGATATGGAATACCATATTGGAACTATGATCGAAATTCCAAGAGCAGCACTTACTGCCGATGCCATTGCTAAAGAAGCTGAATTCTTCTCATTTGGAACGAATGATTTAACACAAATGACGTTTGGATTCTCAAGAGATGACGCTGGTAAATTCTTAAATGCTTATTATGAACATAAGATTTACGAACAAGATCCATTTGCTAAATTAGATCAAACCGGTGTAGGAGAATTAGTTAAAATGGCTGCTACAAAAGGTAGGGCAACAAGACCTGATATTAAACTTGGTATTTGTGGTGAACATGGTGGAGATCCATCTTCGGTTGAATTCTGTCACAATATTGGCTTAACTTATGTATCATGCTCTCCATTCCGTGTACCAATTGCACGCCTTGCTGCTGCACAAGCTGCTATCAAAGAAAAACAAGCAAAATAATAAAGATTAAAGACTAAGGAAAACTTGGTCTTTTTTTGACACGTTAATAGTTCAGCGAATTTTTGAACGTTTAATCGTTAATAAATTGTATATAATAAGAACGTAATAACTTTAGAAAATAAAAAGTTATTACGGTTGAAAGTAATAACTTTACAAAAATATGAAAATAATATATAATGTAACAAGAGGTGATTAATAATGCTTATAAGGGAAGATTATTTATCTAAAATAAGAGGATTTTATGACTCGGATTTAATTAAAATATTAGTGGGTATTAGAAGATGTGGGAAATCAGTTATTTTAAGTCAAATCATAAATGAATTAAAAGAAAAAAGCAAAATTTCGGAGAATCATATTATTTTTATTAATTTTGAATTTATTGAATTTGAAGAACTATTAGATTATAAAAAATTAAATAAGTACATTAAGGATAAAATTCAAGACAAGAAAATGTACTATTTATTTTTAGATGAAGTTCAAAATGTAGATCAATTTGAAAAAGTGATAAATTCATTACGAGCATCTATAAAAAATATTAGTATCTTTTTGACTGGGTCAAATAGTAAGATGTTATCCGATGAATTGTCTTCTGTTTTATCAGGAAGATATGTTTTATTTAATATTAATCCATTATCCTATAAAGAATATGTCACTTTAACCAACAAGGATGGAAAAGATTTAAATACTTTTTGGGACTATGCTAAATGGGGAGGGCTTCCTAATAGATGTGAATTTAAAGATGAGACAGATATTAAAAATTATCTTCATAGTGTATATGATTCTATTATCTTACGAGATGTTGTTAAAAGATTAAATTTAAAAGATACGATTTTATTTGATATGATATTACAATATTTGATTGAAACAACTGGTCGTGAATTTTCGGCAGATAATATTATAAAATATCTAAATAAAGAAAATAAAAATATATCAAATGAAACATTGTATAATTATATAGACGCTTTATGCAAAGCTTTAATCATAAAAAAAGTTTATAGATTTGATATTGCTGGTAGAGGAGTACTAAAAACATTAAATAAATATTATGTAACGGATTTAGGTATTGCTCAAATAAAAAATAATAATCCTGAATTTAGAAATTATGTCGTATTAGAAAACATTGTTTATAATGAGTTGATCAATAGAAATTATGAAGTCTATATTGGCAAAACCAAAAATGGCGAAGTTGATTTTTTAGCTAAAAAAGATGGAAATATCAAATACTTTCAAGTAACTTATGAAATGCAGGATAATGAAAGTACTATTGAAAGAGAATTTGGTGCTCTTAAATCTATAGAAGATAATTATCCAAAGTACGTTCTTTCTTTAGATAAGATAGATTTATCTCGTGATGGAATTATACATCTAAATTTAATTGATTTCTTATTAAATAATGAATTTTAGTATTAGACATTGGAAAATTTAAAAAATGATCAAAAATTTTTAACAATCCCCTTGTTATGATGTTGGTCCAAGTTGCTCTCAAAGAAAAACAAACAAGACAAATGAATAATATACCTAGGCCCGTTAAAGCCTAGGTATTATTTTGTCTATTAAATTCTTGTCAAAATCTCTAATTTATAGGATAATATCAATAGAAGTGGTTATAAATAAAGTAGTTGAGGATGTGTTTTTATGTTATACAAAAATCTAGAGGGTGTTCCTAATTTTGAATGTTATGAATATAGTAAAAAAAAGAAAAAATATTGTTTATGTATTCCCATTATAAATGAAGGAGAGCGAATTAAAAAAGAACTTGAAATTGCCCAAAAAAATAATATTTCGGATTACGTCGATATTATTATCTGTGATGGTGATTCTACCGATGGTTGTACCGATGAAAAATTATTAAAATCTTTGCAAGTCAATACATTACTAGTAAAGAAAGATAAAGGAAAACAAGGCGCTCAACTACGTATGGGATTTTATTTTGCTTTAGAAAGAGGCTATGAAGGAATTATTACGATTGATGGTAATAATAAAGATAGTATAGAAGATGTTCCAAGATTTATTGAAAAATTAGAAGAGGGATACGATTTTATTCAAGGTTCACGTTTTGTGAAGGGTGGACAAGCAATCAATACACCACTGGTGCGTACTCTTTCGGTTAGATTGATTCATGCGCCCATCATTTCCTTAACAGCACATCATCATTTTACCGATACCACGAATGCTTATAGAGCCTATTCTAAAAAATATTTAACCCATGAACAAGTAAAGCCTTTACGAGACTTATTTGAAGGCTATGAATTACTTGCCTACCTTTCTGTAAAAGCCAGTCAATTAGGCCTAAAGGTGTGTGAAATCCCTGTAAGAAGAGAATATCCTAAAAAAGGAAAGACACCCACCAAGATTAGTTTCTTTAAAGGAAATTATGAACTATTAAAAATATTATTTAAAAATATGTTTGGAAAATACAATGTCTAAAAGAGGTAAGAAATGAAATACGACAAAATAATTATAGGTGCAGGAATATACGGATTATACTCGGCACTCTACTGTGGTAAAAAAGGGAAACATATTTTAGTTATTGAAAAAGAGAAGGAAGCTTTCACAAGAGCCACTTATATTAATCAAGCAAGAGTCCATATGGGATACCATTATCCTAGAAGTTATTCGACGGCTACGAAATCAGCAGGTTATTTTGAACGGTTTAATAAAGATTATGGATTTTGTATTTTAAGTGATTTTGACCAAGTGTATGCAACCTCTGCCAACTTTTCGTGGACCAACGCCGAACAATTCAAAAAGTTTTGTAAGGATGCAAATATTGTGTGTAAAGAACTTGCTCCATCTACTTACTTTAAAGAGGGCATGTGTGATGGTTGCTTCTTAACTAAAGAATATACGTATGATGCTCAAATCTTAAAAGATTATTTTTTAAAAGAGTTAGAAAAATATTCAAATGTGACAATATTATATGAGACCCATATAGATAAAATTGAAAAATTAAAAGCTACTTACCGTTTGACAACCGATACTAAAGAGGTGTATGAAAGTGGTTTTGTCCTCAATGCGACTTATGCGGGTGTAAATCAAATACTAGAAAAATTAGGGTATGAACCTTTTAAAATTAAATATGAACTATGTGAAATTATTTTGTGTAGTGTCGATCCAAAGTTTAAAAACACTGGTATTACGGTCATGGATGGGCCTTTCTTTTCCATTATGCCTTTTGGTAAAACTGGTTATCATTCTCTAACGAGTGTTACTTTTACCCCCCATAAAACTTGTTATAAGAGTTTACCTGAATTTGAATGCCAAAAACGAAGTGACGGTTACTGTTCTAAAGATAATTTAGGTAATTGTAATTTTTGTAAAGCAAAACCCGAAAGTGCTTGGCCTTACATGTCTAATTTAGCGAAGAAATATTTAAAAGAAGAATATGGATTCAAATATGAAAAATCTTTATTTTCCATGAAACCCATTTTAAAAGCATCCGAAATTGATGATTCGAGACCGACCGTTATCAAAGAATTTACCACCAATCCCACCTTTATAAGTGTCTTATCCGGTAAAATCAATACGGTTTATGATTTAGATGAAATATTAGATAGAAAGAAATAGAGGTCACAATATGAAAAACAAAGAAAAGAATTTTATATCTGCCATCGTTTATATTCGAAATGATGAAGTAATGATTGAAGAATTTACCAAGAAATTAAATCGGGTATTAAAGGATCATTTTTTGAAATATGAAATCATTTTTGTGAACGATGCTTCCACCGATAACACCATTGAAAAATTAAAAGAAGTGGCTAAAAAAATTGAAAATGCAACGATCCATATTGTGAATATGAGTTATTATCAAGGTAAAGAAATGGCTATGAATGCAGGGCTAGACTTATCTATTGGAGACTTTGTCTATATGTTTGATAGTGCATTGATTGACTATGATTTAGAAGTCGTTTATCAAATATATGAAAAATCATTAGAAGGGTACGACATCGTTAATGCCACGGCGGACAAAAAAGGAAGAATAAGTTCACGCCTTTTTTACAAACTATTTAATAAATATGCAAATTACGAATATAAATTGGATACTTATACGTTCCAAATTATTTCAAGAAGAGCTATCAATAGGGTATATTCTATTTCGAAAACGGTTCCTTATCGTAAAGCTGTTCAAGCTAACTGTGGTCTAAAAATGACTACTGTAAAATACAAATCCGAAGCATTAAGAAAACATAAACTAGATAAAAAAACTAAAAAAGATCGTGAAAAAACAGCCATTGATTCCCTTATTTTATTTACGGATATCAGTTATAAAATAGCCTTGACACTTTCTATTATCATGATCTTATTAACGATAGGTGTAGGTGTTTATACCATTTTCACTTTTGTTGCCGCTAAACCAATTGAAGGATGGACGACCACCATGTTATTTTTAGCATTAGGTTTTTTAGGCATGTTTTCGATCCTAACCATTATCATCAAATATCTATCAGTCATCTTAAATTTAATTTTTAAGAAAACCAATTATTTAGTTGAATCCATCGAAAAAATAAATTAATTCATAAAAGAGGGATACCATGAAAAAAATCATTAATAAAAAAAATCTATTTTATACTGTAGCGATACTTCATTTTATTTATCTATCTTTCTTAATCAATCGCCTTCATCAAAATCGTTTGTTGGCGCAAGGCTTCATTTTATTTTTATGTGTTGCTATAGGTGTTTTTTGTGTTTATCGCTGGCAAAAGAATAAGGATATAAACATCATCCAAAAAAAGAAGAAAAAAGTGATTTTAGGATCTATTCTAAGTGCTTTATTCGTATTGATAGTTGGTTTTCCCTTTTTTTGTGCTCAATATAAACCAACGGAAATAGCATTAGAAATGGCACCTACCGATTTTAAGTTTATTGATGAAATCCAAATCGATCAGGTTTCCTATAAATACAATGGGGATTGCTTTAGTGGTGAACATGAACCTTACTGTACGAACAAAGTAAAACTTACGGTAGGAGCCATTGTAGGAGAAACTCAAAGTTATAAATTCGATTTTGAAAAAGCGTCTAGTATTAAAATTGTATTCAATGAAAAAGCCAACGATTTGATTGTCAAGGAAGAAGATAAAGTATTAACAGTAGGGGATCTTTCGCATGAATATGTGGTATCTTCTAATCAGGATTATAATTTTTATTCCTTAATCTATAGTCTTTTATCGTTAGAGTTTATGGCTTTTGTCTTCTTCTTGCTATTTACGTACTTCATCAGTGTAAAAGACAATTATAAAAAAATGTTCATGGCGGTATTGGTTATTTCTTTTGTGATTTTCCTTTTTTATTTCTGTCATTCTCAATTAGGATATCAATGTCCTGATTCTATTGGCTATATTGGTTTCAATTTTTCATCCTTCTTTCACTTAGTATTCGATGACAGAGTACCTCTTTATCCTGTACTTATTCGAATATGTAGGCACCTTTTCGTAGATAATTATTTAATTTGGGTATGTATTTTCCAATATGCTTTTCACTTTATTTCCATTCTTTATTTTTATCGCTTAATTTATTTATTGACTAAAAATGAAAAAGTCGCAGGATTATCGAGTATTCTATATGCTCTTATGCCATCCATCGCTGGTTGGGACAATGTCATCTTAACCGAATCCATTGCCTTATCTGGAACAATCGTATTTATCTACTATATTATAGACTACATCAAAAACCATCAATTAAGAAGTGGCCTTCTTGCCGTTATAATTGCTTTATTATTAACGTTTGTACGACCTACTTCCTTAATCTTAGTAGTAGCTCTATTAGGTTTCTTTCTTCTTCGCTTTCTATTGGAACGAAAGGAATTTAGAAACGATTTGAAATGTTTCATAGGAAGTGTACTTTCTTTCGTTGTTATCGTTATCTATGCTTTTATTTTTCATAGAACCTTTGGCATTTATTCTTTAACGAATGCTTTAGTAAGACAAGATCTCTTTGTAAATGTTCAAGAAGGCTATTACGCCTCAAGCAGTAACCAAGCATTTATAGATACGGTAAATGAATCCCTTGAAAAACTTCCAGATCGTTCTTATGTATGGGATGTTTTAGGAGATGTATTCGCAAAATTTTCCCAAGAAGAAGTTGCTGCACTCAACAAAGAATGCCGAAATAAAAATTTACTTCCCTATACGAAATACCTTTATCGTCTAGCCAAAGAAAATGCTTCCATCTCGTTTAGTAGTTATGGGAATTATTATTTTCCATCTGTATCGATTGTTAATCAATATAGCTTGCAAGAGACTTTCTCAGGGATTACGTTTTTAAGTTCCTATATAGCGATTATTTTAGAAGGTGTAGTTACCTTATATCTATGGATTAAAAATAAAAAAGTGCCTTGGGTAGATCTTGGTTTATTTGGGTTCCCATTAGTTATCATTCTATCGTCTTATATCGGTACTTGTGCTGAATTTATGCGAACCGCCATTTGTACCGTACCCTTTACCTTTATTGCTTATATCTTTTTAATAACGCGTTTTTTAAAATTAGAAAGGAAGTAAAAAATGATTGCATCACTTAAAAAAAATAAAAAAGGGATTTTATTGATGCTCTTATCATCCCTTTGTGTTTGTGTAGGACAATTATTATGGAAACTATCCACGAACGGCAATATGCTTTATTTACTAATAGGCTTCTTCCTTTATGGTATAGGCGCCCTTGTCATGCTTATTGCTTATAAATTTGGAAGTCTATCTGTTTTACAACCGATGTTAAGTGCCAATTACGTATTTACTATTTTTCTTGCTTCCATCGTTTTAAAAGAAGTAATTACTTTAAAGAAAATCATAGGGATTTTAATTATTATTATAGGAGTCATTATGATTGGAGGTGGTGAAGAGTGAAATACTATCTCATTTTAATAGCCATGACGCTTATTGGCTCCATTGCTTCCTTCTTTCTCAAAAAAGGATCCACTTTCAAAAATATAGTGGAATTATTTAAAAATAAGTATGTCTATATCGGTGGTATTCTATATGTTACATCCGCTTTACTTAATATTTATGTGTTAAAGTATTTAGATTATTCAGTGGTACTTCCTCTAACTTCGATTACTTATGTGTGGACCTTATTTATTTCCTATTTCTTTTTAAAAGAAAAAATTAGTTTAAAGAAAATGATAGGAATTCTTCTCATCGTAGGAGGAGCCTTCTTAATTGTTTAAGGATAAATAGTAAAAATAGAATAACTTCATCCTTGCGTGGAGTTTTCTATTTTTTTATGGTATGATGATGTTAAAGAAGGTGTCGTCGTGAAAGAAAAAATAAAAACCATTTTAAATGAAAAAGGTGCTCACTTAAAAAGAGTTGATTTTTATATACTTCTTGTTTTAATTCTTATATATAGTTTGGTAGCTTTTCATCAATTAGGGTCTATGAAAAATCCCAATACCTATTTTACGATGCATTTAGATACTTTAGAAGAAAGTCAAATTAATATTGCTTTGAATGAAGCCGTAAGTGTTAGTAAAATGCGTTTCTTTATAGGACCTGAAACAGGAGGAGAAGAACAAACGGTAGTCTATAGTTTGTATGGCTCCACCGATAATGAGAATTATCTTTTTTTAGGTACTATTGTAGAAGAAGACATCCGTGTTTTTGCTTGGCAGGATTTGGATTTGAATCAAAAAATAAAATATCTTCGCATTGAAGGCAATGTAGAAGGAAGTACTTTAGCAGAAATCATGCTCTATGACCAAAATGGTAATCCTTTAAAGATGGAAGCCTTAGATGATGCAAGTAGGGTAGTTATTGATGAAAGTGATACCGTTCCCCAAGAAATCAGTTATATGAATAGTACTTATTTTGATGAAATCTATTTTGCAAGAACTGC
Source organism: uncultured Bacilli bacterium (assembly GCA_947630415.1). Classification (GTDB taxonomy): domain Bacteria; phylum Bacillota_I; class Bacilli_A; order RF39; family UBA660; genus Faecenecus. Next base: position 8,472 of record CANRHM010000018.1, read on the forward strand.
TTATGAATATGCTAATCATCTTCCGGCTTATGAATGGGTGCATCCTCCACTAGGAAAGGTCATTCAAATGATTCCTATTTTATTCTTTGGAATGAATCCGTTTAGTTATCGTTTAATGGGTGTTATCGCGGGTATTTTATTAATTCCAGTACTCTATACTTTTGCACTTTCCTTATTTAAGAAAAGAAAATATGCGCTTACCGCTAGTTTACTACTGATGATGGATAATTTTCTTTTAGCACAGAGTAGAATGGGCACTACTGATACCTTTTTAGTACTATTTATTCTTTTATCCTTCTTATTTATGTATCAGTATATCTCTTTATCCAAAGAAGATTCCCTCACTAAACGATTACGTAAATTATTCTTTTCAGGACTCTTTATTGGATGCGCGATTACAACAAAGTGGACGGGATTATTTGCAGGCCTTGCTTTAGCCATTCTATTCTTCACGGATCTTGTTGTTAAGAATTTTGGTAAGGGTAAGAAATGGACGAAAGATACGACGATTATTTTCTTAGCTTGTTTTGTTTTCTTTATAGGAATTCCTTTACTTATTTATGTAGGCATGTATTTCCTTTTCCCTAACTTCTTATTAGTTGCACCCAATGGTATTCATAGTATTACTGACTTAATCGAAGAAAATCAAATGATGTACCAATACCACGCGAACCTTACAGATACCCATCCATTTACTTCTCCTTGGTACAGTTGGCCTCTTCTTTATAAACCGGTGTGGTACCATGTCGCTTATTTTGCAAATAACATCAAAGAGACCATTGCGGGAATTGGTAATCCATTGATTTGGTGGAGTGGAGCACTTTCACTTATCTTTACTTTAATTGCTTTCTTCAAGACTAGAAAAAAAGAGTATGGCGTCATTATAATCGCTTTCTTATGTATGTGGCTTCCTTATCTTTTTATTGGAAGAGTGATGTTCTTGTATCACTTTTTCCCCAATCTTCCATTCTTGATTCTATCTCTTGTGGGATTAATTAAATATAGCAATGAAAAGTTTCATTTTACCAAAGGAATTGGTCTTTATCTCATTCTTTGCTTTATCGTCTTCCTTTTGTTTTATCCTGTGTCTACCGGTATGAAAGTATCTGCCAACTATGTCGATTTTATACGCTTTCTTCCATCTTGGTATTTTTAGCCTGAAGAATTTAAAAAAAAATAAAAGAATACTCTTTCCTTTTGTATTCTTTTTTTGTTATACTATATTGTAAGGGGATGACTGAATGAAGCAAGTCTTATGCATTGGGCATTCGGCTTATGACATCACTATGCAAGTAGAAGAATATCCCAAAGAGAACAGTAAGGTTCGAATTGGAAAGACCATCTCTTGTGCAGGGGGTGCCGCGACGAATGCCGGAATTCTTTTATCCAAGTGGGGCTACGATACTTATCTAGCGAGTGTTGTAGGAAACGATGATTACGCTAAGGCGATCGAAAAGGAATTAAGCGCCTTAGGGATCCACTTAGATTACTTTCAAATAAGTAATACTTTCGATACGACGGTGAGTTATATTTTAGCGAGTCGTAAAAACGGAAGTAGAACGATTGTTGTCAGTCGAACCAAACAGACAGAAATGGAAGATGTAGTGTTCGAAATAACACCGGATGCGATTCTCTTAGATGGAGAAGAGTTAAACCTATCTTTGAAGGCACTAGAAATGTTTCCTAACAGCTTATCGATTCTAGATGCTGGAAGTCTAAAACCCAATATGCTTCTTTTGGCTAGTAAAGTAGACTATTGTATTACGTCAAAAGATTTCTTGATGGAATATTGCAAAATTTCGGAACCGCTCGATCAAACAAAATTAGTTGAGGGTTATGAGAAAATGAAAAAAGATTTTGGCACGTCTATTATTGTGACCTTAGGTGAAGAGGGAAGTTTTACAAAAGATGAACAGGGATACCACTTAGTTCCAAGTATCAAAGTGGATGCCATCGATACTACAGGATGTGGAGACCTCTACCATGGAGCCTTCCTTTACTTTATGAAAGAAGGATATCCTCTTTTAGAGTCGATGCGATATGCGAACATTACAGGAGCCCTTGCTGCAAGAGGATTAGGAAGAATCAACTCCGTTCCATCGTTACAAGAAGTTTTAGAAAAGAGTAAAGAAGATGCTTCTTTATGAGCATGCACCTACCTTAGATCTTCATGGAGAAGACAGAATCAATGCTAGAATTAAAACAAAAGAATTTCTAAATGATCAAGCAAAACTTAAAAATGAACGTTTGGTGATTGTTCATGGAAAAGGATTAGGAATTCTAAAACACGAAGTACACGATGTTTTAGCTCACGATAAACGTGTCGAACGATTTGAAATTGACATGTTTAACGAAGGCAGTACGTTAGTACAGTTAAAAAAAGTAGAAAAATATTGACAGACCATGCACATTATGCTATAATATCGGTCGTAATGTGATGAGGGGGAGAAAATTATGTATTCAGAAGATTACGAAGAGAAGTCAAAGAAAAAGGAATTTCCATTAAGAGATTTCTTACTCAAACTAATTTTAATTATCATCTTTGTGTTACTTTTAATATGGCTAGTACCTTGGCCTAACAACAATGTCTTAAAAGATCGTATTTTTAATGACAACATTCAAGAAATGAAGAATGCATCTTTATTGTACTTTACAAAAGATCGTCTTCCAGAAAACGTAGGGGATAAGAAAACCGTTACGTTACGTGAAATGTTGGATCTAAAATTACTATTACCATTTACGGATAAGAATGGTAAATCATGTGATTTAGATAATTCTTATGTTACGATTGAAAAACTAGAAGACGAATATCTATTAAAGGTATATTTGAAGTGTGAAGGAGAAGAAAACTACATTTTAGTACATGTAGGATGTTATGCTTACTGTACAACCGATGTATGTGAAAAGAAAGAAGATAAAACAGTAGGTTCTAGTAAACCAGTTAGTTCATCTTCACCTAAACCTACTAAGACACCTACACCTACAAATACGCCAACAGCAACTTCATCTAAACCTTACTGTACTTTAGCAGTAACAAGTGGTACACAAAATAAAGATGGAAGTTATGTTGGTGATGTAACGATTGGTTGGGCTTCTAAAGGTTCTACTAATGGAGCTACAGTCAATGGCTTTGGTTTAGGTTCATCAAGAAACTATCAAAGTGCTAAAACATTCGTTGTAACAAGTGATGGAACAACAACAGTTTATGGTTATGTTCGTGATACGAATGGAAAAACAGCTTCATGTAGTATTACAGTAACTAAGAAAACAGAAGAAGTAAAACCACAAGAAGTCTATGAGTATCAATATAAAAAGAATGTTGGAAGACAATATTCTGCTTGGACAGCATGGAGTCCTGATACGATTTATGTAGATGCCGATCATATTCCATTTGGAAATTATGAATTAGCACAAATTCAAGATTTAGGTACACGTCAAGTGCTTGTTGGTTATAAAAATTATAAGATTACTTACTATAAAACCAAAATTGTATCTGCTGGTAGCTATGAAAAAGTAATGTGTACAGGTTACAAATACGAAACTGTTGACAACACAACTTATGCCGTTACTTCTGATTGGCAAAGAACAAATGAAGTATACTCTGGTACGGCTGCTCCAAAAGATACAGTTAATGCACAATGGAGATTTGAGTCCGTTGATCAATCCACTTGTCAACCAACTTGTACAGATCACACCGTTATGAAGTGGCGTAAGTATGTAAGAACAACAACAACCGTTCCACAAGGAAGCACGGGCGAAGGTGTGTTAACATGTTCACAAGTATCAAAGACAACGGTTCCATTATATGGATTAAAAGATACCACTGAAACCGTAAACGCTAAAGTAGATGTATATGCTAATGTTAAATACTATCGTTATCGTGAAAGAACCGTTTTAAGTGAAGCTTATACGGATTATAAATGGTCTTCATCTGATAAAGATACTGCTTTAACATCACAAGGATATACTTATACAGGTGTAAAAAGAGTAAAGGAGCAATAGAATTATGGATAAGAAAATAATATCTTATGAAGCTGCTATTTCAGAAAATAGTGAATTAACCGATACTTCATCAATTGAAGCAAAACGTAGCATATTAATTGATTCTGCAAATGGTGTTGCAATTATTGCTCACTATGATGATGGATCAGACGTAGCCATGGAATCTTATCAAGAATTACAAGATGCCATTAGAGATTATGCTATGGAAGATAAAAAAGCCATTCGTGGAACGATTTATAAAACGTCAGAAGAAAAAATTAGAAAAATTACCGAAGGAAGACGTATTCGTGAAAAAGGAACAGGTGCTGCTATCTGTCAAAAATGGATCGATTTAAAGAAAGCAGAACTTGCTAAGAAAAATGGTACACCTGAACCTAAAGCATTTAATGTTCTTCCAGGAATGATTACTTTGGGAACTAATCTTCCAAAGAAATTCAAATTAAATAAAGAAGAAAGTAAAAAGCCTAAAAAAGTAATTAAGTGGCCAGTTGTTGTTGCCGCTGCAGCAATTGTTGTTTCTATGGTCGTAGGACTTGTTGCTTGCTCAAAACAAAATGCGAATGCAAATGCTAATGCAACTGCAGAAACAAGCGTAAGTGATGAAACAGATACAGATATGAATACAGTAGCACTTGATACGGTTACTTCTAAACTTACGGCAGAAGAAGAAGCTTTCTTAAATCAAAAGAGTGCTTCCCTTGAAATGAATGATAAATTAATTGAAGCTGCTTCGAATGAAGATATTCCAGACGATTTCAAAGACAACGTTATGATTTCAGGAGAAGAATATACAGCAGCTCACTTAAAATATGTATCATTTAACCAAGGTTTCTCAACTAAATTTGATATTCAAAATAGAGAAGAATTTTCAAATAAAGTAAATTCTTTCCGTATGAAGACTTTAATTGCTTTAACACAATTAAATAATGAAAATAAAGATCAATTTAAAGAAATGTTTAGCAACTTCTTTACCGAAAAAGAAGATATTGAAGTCGTTAATCAAATGTTAGATAACCTTCTAAACAAAAATTGTACAGAAAAAGAAGTTTGGGATAACTTACAAGCAATGGTAAATCCTGATCGTGAGAATCAGAATTTAAAGGCTTTTGCTGATGAAGTTGCTTTACCAATTTATTCTTTATCTGGAAAAATCAGTGAAGATTATTTAAACTCACAAGGATGGAGTTCTCATGCTTTAGAAACCAATCCAACAGAAGCTGATAAGAAAGAACATGATCGCTTAAAGAACGAAGGATACCAATTTATTTCTGAAAGATGGGGAGACCCAACTTGTGAAAGAATGGGATTATTCTTTGATGAACTACAAGAAAGAGAACTTAATACACAAGATGAATTCTATGTAAAAAATAAAGAAATTGATGATCAACATAATCATCCAATGATTTCTTATTTGAATGATACTGCTAATAAAGCAAATGAAATTTTAGCTAACTATGCTTTAAAAGCACGTAATGCAGCGTATGGTAATACAGCTCAAGTTTCAAACAGTGGTAAAACAACGGCACAAACGTATTCAAAAACAGTAACTTCAACAAAAGATTTAACACCTCAAGAAGCTGCTGCTATAGCACCTGACCAAAAAGCAGCCATTGATAATTACTATGCTGGTATAACCGCTGCAAATAAACAAGCAGCTATTGAAGAAGCTAATAAACAAGGAATCTATAATGTTACTGAAAATAGAGACGAATTAGTAGGACAAGAAAGTGAACGCAAAGAAGTAACTCCAGATGGAGGTACCCATTACACAGTAGATCCTAGTACGATTCCACACGATTCAGAAACGTATACAGATCCTAATGGTAATACTGTTACCGAATCTACTCCAGCAGCTCCTACTGGTGAAGGTAATAAATGGGCAGGTAAAGATTTAGGTCCATCAAATTGGGATTATTCAACTGAATCACCTGCTACACCTACTAATCCTGAACCAGCACCAGCTCCTGAACCAGAACCTGCGCCTGTAGAGCCTGCTCCACAGCCAGAACCCGCACCTGAAAATAATTCTGCTCCAGAAGTTAGTCAAGGTGGAATTATCGAAGTAGAAGAAGGAGACTTTGAACCGGTAAATAATCCAATTTCACTAGATGAGGCTAAAGTAATGATTGCTCAATCCATTGTTGAAGATATGGCTAACAATCCAGATGCTTATAGTGCTCCAAGTGAAATGGAAGGGCCTCAATTATAGTTAGAAAAGAACGATTATTCGTTCTTTTTTCATCTTCTTTACATAAAATATAAGAGAAGATTTAGAAAATAAAGATAAAAGATTTGACTTTTTTTAGAAAATGTGCTATAATTTAGACACTTGATGGATAGAGAGTCAAGTTTTAGGGGAGAAGGGGTTGAATAACCATGAAACAATCTTATATATTTGAATATTTAAATGAGAATGAATTTCGTAAAAAAGAACGTTCTGTTCGTAAATACAACATGTTAGCATATAAAAAGTTAACCTTTGAATATTATCCTGAAATGCGTAATGGAAACTTCTTAGGAAAACTTGTTTCGGTATCGAAAAAAGATAAGACTAAATCATATGAATTGAAACTTCCTACCGATGAGTTATTTGCTAAAGTACATGGTGAAATTATTCTTCACTATACGGTTTACGAAGATAAAAAGATTATTCTTCTTACCAATATTACTCCAGATGGTATCTTAGATGAAGGACATCGTGCTGAATTAAGTACCTACAAAGGAGTTATGATTTCGAAGAGTAATCCTGAAAAAGATATGTTTAAAATCAATCTATTAAATATGTTACAAAAATAGTCCTTTGAAGGACTTTTTTTTCTTGCTCGTTTATCATCCTGTGGTATAATGATTCTAGGAGGATTTGGGAAATGTATAGTATTTATTTATCATCAGACGAATTATTAAAAAGTAAGTCTTTAGTCGAAAAACCAGTAAGCAATTTGATTAAGGAAATAGATAATGGTAATAGAAAAGGATGGGTATTAGCATCCGGTAGAGGAACAGGTAAAACAACCGTACTGAAATATATGGAGAAACAAAAAGTCCATACAAAGACTCCACTTGTTTATATGTATTTTGATCCTGTTTCGGTGTTTTCAAGAGAACCTAATGAACAGTATAGTGATGCCTTATTTAAACACGATTTAGAATTATTAATGTCTTTTAAACTATTACACTTTATAGAACAATATTATCCTACAGTTTATCAAAAAGAATTTAAGAATACAGCATTACGTGTTCAAACACTAGAACAAGAGTTGGTTGATAATATCCGTAATGCTTTGTATCAAAAAATGCATTTAAGTTATTATTTATCGCAAGGAGAAATCACTTCTGAAATGATTGGTCGCATGAAAAAAACTTTAAATCTTTCTTCTTTGGATTTAGCAATTGATCGTTTTGATTGGATCAATGAAGAAAGTACCTATTCGCAAGGATTATTAAGAGCCTATTTTGCTTTATTCGACCGGGTGGTTATTACTTCCGATGATGAGACGTTAAAAGAAGAAAAAAGACAAAATGAATTATTAGATAAAGGATATGAAACAGTTACCTCTCTTTATGGAACGGATAGAGAAGTGGTTCATTTCATTTTATCTAGACGAATCCAGCAATATAATCAACATAAAGAAAAACATGAACTCTATTTTGATGAAAGTCTTTTAACGGATTTAATCGATGATACCCTTATTCAAAGAACCAATGGAAACCTTACCCTTATGTTATATTCTTTACAAGAAGTATTTAATTTGTGGCATTGGCATCAAGGAAAGGGAAGCGTAGAGGAAATGTTTGATAAAGCTTTAACTGAAAAACTCGAAGTTGAAAAACAATTGAAAAAAACGTATCGTAACCCTTTTAGTTTAAACTTATAAATTTAGACAAAAGAAAAACTTGATTAGAAACAATCAAGCTTTTTTTCATTTTGGTGCGGGTAACAGGAGTTGAACCTGCATGCCATAGGCGCTAGATCCTAAGTCTAGTGCGTCTGCCAATTCCGCCATACCCGCATCTTGTGGTGGACCCTATAGGACTCGAACCTATGACCGCTCGGTTATGAGCCGAATGCTCTAACCAACTGAGCTAAGGGTCCATTGCCTTTTAATAATAACATATTCTCAATCCTTTTTCAATATTTTTTGGCAAAATTTAATAATTTATGTGAATTTTAAGCGAAAATGTCCGCTTTTTTTAAGTCGATTTTAAGGAAAAATGTCCCTATGTATTAAATGC